>JAXHUB010000137.1:0-2739 GCA_034189845.1 Candidatus Cloacimonadota bacterium
ATCTACCAATATGAGGTGTCTTAGATCGGTATCTATACGATTTTTTATTGCTAATTCCATTAAAATTGCTCCTACTAAAGCATACTCAAAAGTCATAAAAGGCATAGAATAAAATTTACCCTCTTCATCATCAAGCGCTAGTAATAGTAGTTCTTCAGCAAAAGTTACCATTTCACCTCCATTTATCTATATTCTTTAACTCCAAACCTAATTCTCTTGCTCTGGATAAATTTACATGAGGGTTACCATTCGGAACAGTAGTTATTAACTGAGTAGGAAATTCTCCCTCTTCTAAATAGGAAACAGCAAGTTCCCCTACTTTTTTGGCTTGTTCATAACCACTAATGGTTACGCCAGCTAGCAAACCATCATCGATACTAAAATCAAAAAATCCAATTTCTGGAACTCTGTTATTGGCTCGTATCCAGTCTATTGCTGTTTTAGGAAATAGATATTGCCTGTTTTTATCATGAAGTTTATGATAGAGTAATACATATATCGCATCTATTTCGGAATTTTGCCATTGGCGAAATTTATATTTCCATTCTTCAAAATCGTTGGTAAGAATTATTTCTGCAAATTCTTTATCTGGTAATTGTTTTCTAAAAAAATTTGAGGTTTCGCTATTATCACTTATGAGTACCAATTTCTCTGTTGATATCTCCATATTTTCCAAAAGCTGTATACTCTCTTCAAAATATACTGAACCAACTATACCAGCCAATTTATTTTTAATCTGATATTCTTGGGGATTAGTATTTATACCAGAAAATAATATCGGGATCTCGCAGATTGATTTAGATTTTTCCATACAACGAAGAGAGTTGTCATCGAATGCTATAATCAAATCGGGGTTAAACTCACTTATTTTCTTTATAATACGTGGGCAAGTAGTTCCTAACCAAATCTCTTCTTCTTTTCGTTTGGAATCCAAATAATAATTTTTTATCTGATAATTTTTGGAATTCAATACAGACATTAACCCGTTATTTTCTTCTAAAACCCATTGATAATCGGGAAAATAACTATAAATAACTGCAATTTTATCTGGCTTCTTCTGGCAGCTTACAAAAAAAGATATAATTAGAAAAAACACCCAAAACTTGTTCACATTCCCTCCCAATTTAAGAAAACTTGTTACTTTTTTAGTTTCAGAACTTAAGATTGTCAAATAAAATAACGTTAAATGTGTAATTTATTTGACATATTTTGGAGAAATACAAAACTTTTTATGAGGTATACATGAAATTTAAATGGCTGTTAATTTTATTTATTATAGTTAGTTGCTCGATAAGTGAATATAAAAACCCGGAACCATATAATCCTAATTATCGCTATTTGCAAAAATTCGAAAATTTAGATAAGGGAATATTAAAAGAACAAATCTTGGAAGTTTTGGGAGACAAAGTTTTATCAGAAAAAGATTTTAGAGTAACAGCTCGCACCGATTCAGCCTATCATGATTGGATCGAATTTTATCATTTCAAGAATGGCAAATTAATTTCTGCTGGGTTGGAATATTCTTTAAAAAAACTTACTCGCGAAATGGATGTAGAAGACTTTGTTAACCTGCAATATATTTACAAAAATAGCTTCGCCCAAATTCAAAAATTTTATGGAAAATATAGCCGCAAACCATTTTCCTATTACCATCGCTTCTATGAAGATATCAGTGCCGAATACCATGAAGGCGCAGCCGTTATGAAGTTGCATATTCCCAAAAAAGTTCCCGCCCGCTATTTTACCTCCAGCAGATTAAAACAAATAGGAGTAAAGAAAATCACTGTTCGCCTTATTGGTGGATTTGCTGAATCTTTTGTTAGAATTTCCTATATTTATAATTAAAAGAGTTTATATTTTTTCAATCTTCTGCTAAGAGCTTGACGGCTAATTCCCAAAAGTTCGGCTGTTTGAGATTTATTAAAGTCCGTTTTTTCCAAAGCTGCTTTAATTAGCTTTTTCTCATTTTCTTCCAAATTGAAATTCATTGCTGTCTTATTATTTGTTTGTACAATTTCAAAATACTGGGGTTTCAGCACTGTGCCGGTGCATAAAATTACAGCACGATCAATTATATTCTTTAATTCACGCACATTACCAGGAAAATCGTAATTTCTAAGTTTTTTATATACTCTATCGTCAATGTGATTAATTGCTTTCTTCATTTTTTGGGAAAAATGTTCTGTGAAATGCTCTACAAGTGGTTTTATATCCTGTTTTCTTTCTCTTAGCGGAGGTATATTTATAAGAAATGAATTTAAGCGATGGAACAAATCTTCACGAAATTCTCCCTTTTTTAATAATTCTTTTAGATCCTGATTTGTAGCAGCAATAATTCTTACATCAAAGGGACGTTGTTGATGTGAACCCACACGATTGAATTTTCGTTCTTCCAAAACTCTAAGAAACTTTGATTGCATAGACATTGGCATATCACCTATCTCATCCAAAAATACAGTACCCCCATCTGCAATTTCAAAGATTCCCCTTTTATCCTTATCGGCACCTGTAAAAGCTCCTTTTACATGCCCAAAAACTATACTTTCTATCAAAGTTCCAGGTAAAGCTGAACAATTTACAGGATAAAACAACATCATTGCTCTGGCACTTAATGAATGAATTCCACGTGCTACTAATTCTTTACCCGTACCGCTTTCTCCTGTTATCAACACCGTGGTATTAGCACTCTCGGCCACTTTGTTCATAGTAAAAAGAAGCGATTTCATCTTTTCGCTTTCC
>JAXHUB010000138.1:0-6266 GCA_034189845.1 Candidatus Cloacimonadota bacterium
TAACGGGCGAGGTGAAAGCCATGCCTAAACGCACCGACCTTAATAAGATACTCATCATCGGCTCGGGTCCCATCGTGATCTCCCAAAAAGAAACAGGTGTCTAACCAAAAAAGCTAATGACATTATGTTGGTAGGAAGAGAAGTTCCTAACTTATCTATAGCATGGTCGGTAAAGGGAAACTCGAATACTTTTGCTTCAAGCAGGGGGATATTCTTTATATGTGTGGAATCTGCAATTAGTATTCCTTCTGCATTCAAGCTAACCACATATTTATCGCAAGCTTCTTGAGTAAGGCACATTAAAACATCAAAGTTGGTAGCTTCTGGATAGTAAAATTCACTGTTACTAATAATTACGTCCGCTCTGCTAGCTCCTCCACGAGATTCAGGACCGTAGCTTTGAGTTTGAGTTACATTTAGTTCATCCAAAACAGCTGCTTTTGCCAAGATAATACCAGCTGTAATTAAGCCCTGTCCTCCACTACCGCTCAATCTAAGTTCTTTTTTGAAAGTTTTATTTTTTTCAGTCATTATTTTCTCCTTCCTTTTTTTGGAAAGATTCTCTTAATTTAGCATATTGTGCAGTATATTCTGGTTTTTCTTCTTTTCGGAAGATCCCTCGCTTATATTTATCTTTTTTGTCTTCAGGGCTTAGTTTATCGAACGCTTGAATGGGAAAGGCACGTTTTTTCATGTCTTCCATCATAGCAGGAGCGTCTCCCTTTTTATTCAAACGACCATAAATAACTGGGCAAGCACTCATTATTTCTACTACAGCAAAACCTTTGTGCTCGAAAGCTTGTTTAATAAAATCTTGTGCTTCCAATGCGTGATACGCGGTGGTTCTGGCTACAAAAGAAGCCCCAGCTCCCATAGCAAGTTCACATATATCGAAAACAGGGTCAATATTTCCATATGGTGTGGTTGTTGAAATATCACCAGAAGGCGTAGTAGGAGAATACTGACCACCCGTCATACCATAGATATTGTTATTAATAACCACTACTGTGAGATCAATATTACGGCGAGCAGCGTGGATAAAATGATTCCCGCCAATCGCAGTTCCATCTCCATCACCTGTAACTACTACAACTTTCATGTCTGGTCTTTGCATTTTTATGCCGGTTGCATAGGCAATTGCGCGTCCATGAACACTGTGCAGGGTATTAAAATCAATATAAACTGGCATTCTACTGGAACAACCAATCCCCGAAACCATTGCCAAATCATCTTTTTGATAACCAAGCTCGGAAACAGCTCTGATAATTGTACTCAAAATAATACCATTACTACAACCAGGACACCATACGTGTGGAAATTTTTTGTTGTGGCGTAAAAATTTATGAATCTCTTTTTGAGGTATTTTTTTCATTTTATCTAACCTCCTTAATTTTCAGGAAGATCTCTTCCGGAGTTATGAGCAATCCGTTATTTTTTTGCATAGGAATAATTTTACGATAACGTCGATCGCTAATATCTTGCAAGGAACGTTTTAATTGCAGTATCAGCTGTCCTTGGTTTAGTTCGGGAACAATAATGGTTTTGATATTAACAAAATATTTTCTGGCAGCTTCCTCTGGGAAAGGCCATATAGTGATTGGTCTAAACATTCCCACTTTAATGCCATGTCGACGAGCCAGAACAACAGCTTCCTTAGCTGCCCGAGATGTAATTCCTGCTGCAAATAAGGCTATTTTGGCATCTTCCATCATAAAACTTTCCAGATGTATTAGGTCTTCTACATGATGAGTTATCTTCTTTTTCAAACGTTCCATCATAATTTTTATTTCGGAAGGTTTGTTAGTAGGGAATCCGGAACTATCGTGGGCTAATCCGGTAACATGGAAACGATAGCCTTCACCATAGCTGGCAACGGGTGTGCGATATTTTTGTTTGTCAGGATAGTGTTTATACCATTCAGGTGGTACGTTTGGTTTTATTCTTTGCATTATTTTAACTTTACTAAGATCTGGTAGAACGATTGCCTCTCTCATATGTCCTAAAACTTCATCTGAAAGTAAAACTACGCAGGTTCTATATTTTTCTGCTAGGTTAATAGCTCTTATCGCGAGCTCGTAACTTTCCAAAACGGAATTTGGATAGAGAACTATTGCAGGGCCATCGCCATGACTACCCCAGCGAGATTGCATAATATCTGCTTGAGAAGGTTTTGTGGGAAGTCCTGTACTTGGGCCGCCACGCATAACGTTTACTACTACACAAGGGGTCTCTGTAATTTTTGCAAAACCAATTCCTTCTTGCATAAGGGAAAATCCAGGGCCACTGGTAGCGGTCATTGTTTTAGCGCCTGCTAGAGAAGCTCCTATGATAGCGGAAATACTAGCTATTTCATCTTCCATTTGAATGAAAGTTCCGTTGTTCTTGGGAAGCTCGGCAGATAGTATTTCAGCGATTTCGGTAGATGGGGTAATGGGATATCCGGCAAAAAAATCCAAGCCGGCTGCTAAAGCTCCGCGAGCAATTGCCTCATTGCCTTGCATCAACACCATTTTGGATTTCGTGGTTGGTTTTTTACTCATAATTTTGCTTCTCCTTATCTTTTAGCGCCTGTGATGGCAAAATTTGGACAAAGACGGTCACAGGTTTCGCAATGAATACATTTTTCGGGATTTTTTACATAAGGTGAACCATCAGGTTTTCTGCCTAATACTCCTGTGGGACAGAATTTAACACAAATTCCACATTTTACACACCAATCGTGGTAGATGTAAACAGGAGATTTTTTATAATCACCTTCTGTTTTCACCTCATTAAATTCTACCTCCATTTTGGCAGCGTCATCATCTTTTTTAAAGATCGTGCCCTCACGGTGTTTCTCTACCTTTTTTTCAGGCATGGTTTCCTCCGATCTATTTTTTTTATGAATTTTTTATACAGTGGTAAAAGAAAAGGGTTGTCTATTTGCATAGCAACCTCATATATAAAAAGTTAGTTTTAAAAAGTTGGGAATATATTACTTCCGATAGTTCCATTTTGGAATATTTTTTATACCCCCATTGATTATAAGCCTTCCAGCTCAAAGATTCTATCCCTAATTTCGGCAGCCTTTTCAAAATTAAGATTATCAGCTGCATCTAACATTTCTTTTTTTAGCAAATCCAAAACCTTTTCTTTTGAATCTAAATTCAAGTAATCCTTGAAATTAGGCTTCAATTCTTCATTTTGGGGCTTACCCCGTTTTTTATAACCTTCAGCAACACTTGTAGAAGCCATTATGTCGTCAATATTTTTTTTGATAGAAGCTGGTGTTATGTCATTAACGCGATTATACTGCATTTGTTTTCTTCGTCTTCTATGAGTTTCGGAAATAGCATTTTGTATAGCATCTGTTATTTTATCGGCATAGAAAATTACTTTTCCTTCTACGTTTCGTGCAGCACGCCCCGCTGTTTGAATAAGGGAGCGAGCTGATCGCAAAAAACCCACTTTATCAGCATCTAAAATAGCTACCAGGGAAACTTCGGGGATATCTAATCCTTCTCGGAGCAAATTGATTCCTACTAGAACATCGAATTTTCCTAAGCGCAGTTCACGTATTATTTGGGATCTTTCTATTGTGTCAATTTCGCTGTGCATATATTTCGCTCGGATCCCTGCTTTGCTTAGGTATTGACTTAGATCTTCTGCCATTTTTTTGGTCAGGGTAGTTACCAATATCTTCTGTTTCTTTTCTATTCTTATTCGTATCTGTTCCAGAAGGTCGTCAACTTGTGTAGCAACAGGTCTAACTTCTATTTCGGGGTCTAGCAGGCCGGTGGGGCGTATCACTTGTTCCACAAAAGTGCCATTTGATTTTTCTAATTCATATTCTGTTGGTGTTGCGGAAACATAAATAACTTGGTTTATCTTTTTTTCAAATTCTTCAAATTTTAATGGGCGGTTATCGAATGCTGAAGGTAAACGAAAACCATATTCCACAAGATTTTTTTTGCGCGTATAATCTCCTCCATACATAGCACGAATTTGTGGAAGAGTTACGTGGGATTCATCGATGAACATTAAAAAATCATCGGGAAAGTAATCTATGAGACAATAAGGAGGTTCTCCTTCTTGGGCTCCTGTAAGATGGCGCGAATAATTTTCTATACCTGAGCAGTAACCCAATTCTTTTAGCATTTCCAAATCAAAATTAGTGCGTTGTTCAATACGTTGCGCTTCTACCAATTGGTTGTTTTTTTCAAAATAACGAATTCTATTTTTTAACTCTTCTTTTATTAACTTTATAGCTTTTTCCAAACTGGTTTGTGTGGTGATGAAATGGTTTGCAGGATAGATAGGATAACTTTCCACTACTTCCAATACTCGGTTATCTAAAGGATTAATACGTGAAATTTTCTCTATTTCATCTCCAAAAAATTCAATTCGTACTGAGTGTTCCATATAAGCGGGATAAACTTCTACTATATCACCTTTTACCCTAAAGGTGCCTCTTTCAAAACTAACATCATTACGACCATAGTGGATTTTTACCAACTCTTTTAGAAGTTCTTGTCGTTCAATTTTTTGGCCTGTTTTCAATCTAAGATGAGCTTTTCTGTATTGCTCTGGTATTCCTAAACCATAAATACAGGATACACTGGCAACTATAATTACATCGTTTCTTTCCATAAGGCTCATGGTGGCGTGCAAACGTAGTTTTTCTATTTGATCATTAATATCGGAATCTTTTTCGATGTATAGATCTTGTCCTGGAATATAAGCTTCTGGCTGGTAATAATCATAATAACTTATAAAATATTCCACAGCATTATTTGGGAAAAGCTGTTTAAACTCGCCATAAAGTTGGGCAGCCAGGGTTTTATTGTGTGAAATAACCAAAGTAGGTTTGTTAACTTTTTGTATTACATTAGCCATTGTGAAAGTTTTTCCGGAGCCGGTTACTCCCAAAAGAGTTTGATGTTTCTCGTGTTGTTTTATGCAGCGAGTAAGCTCTGCTATTGCTTCAGGTTGATCTCCTCGTGGTTGATAAGCTGATTTTAACTTAAATTTATTCATATTCTACCAATCTTTTTTATAACTTATAACAAGATGATATAATTCTACTTATTAATCAAGCAAAAAGTATTTTTAATTTTGCGCTAGTAGCTAAAATGAAAAATAGCGCTGCCTAAAAATTTATAAACTTTTTATTGACCTCTCTGTAAAAATTAGGAATATTAGAAAAAAACTTACAGTGAGGTTTTTATGTCTATATGGAATAAATTTTTGGAAGGCAGATACTCTCATTTTATTTTTATTGGGATTATTTTTTTGGTTTTAGCAATATCATTTTTCGACATAGCTTTTCGTAATTTTGTTCCCAGGGCCAGCGATAGCGAACAATGGCGTGCTTCTGCTCAGGTTATTATGGAGTATAATCAAAAAAATGATGACCAGGCTTTATGGAATCCCAATATTTTTAGTGGGATGCCTTCCTACCTTATAAGCTTTGGTGCTAAATATCCTTTTATAAACGAAATAAAAAACATTACAGATAAAGTTATAAATTGGCGAGTGTTATTGTTATTCATGGCAGGTTTAGGAGTTTATGTACTGATGACATATTTGGGATTTGAACCAATAGTAGCAACTATTACTGCATTAGCATTTGCTCTTAGCACTCATTTTCAAGGTCTTATTGAAATTGGACATAACACTAAATTCAAAGCGATTATCTATATTCCTTGGATAATGTGGGCCTTGCTACTATTGAAAAATAAGAAAAATGTACTTTCTCTAGCTTTAATTTCTATCATGATGATAGGGCAAATTCGTGAAAATCATCCGCAAATAACCTATTATACCTTTTTGATGGTGGGAATTTATTGGATATCAACCTTAATATTTAGTATAAAAGATAAAAAAATGATTTTATTCCTTAAATTTACAGGGATGCTGGCGATTGCTTTTATTCTTACTTTTATGGCCGTTTCCCACCCTTTTTTATCGGTTTATGAATATGGAAATTATACAATTCGGGGTGGGAGTACTGGCTTAGATACCGAATATGCTACCAGCTGGTCTTTTCATCCTTTCGAGATGGTAACATTTTTAGCCCCAAATTTCTTTGGAGGAGTAGCACCGAACTACTGGGGCTGGATGCCCTTTACACAAACTTCTATGTATATGGGCGGATTTATTTTCTTGCTGGCATTAGTAGGAATTTTTGGCTATTTCAAACGCAACAGGCTAGTAGGAGTTCTAACAATAGTATCGGTATTTTCCTTGCTATTGGCCTTTGGGAAACATTTGAAATTCCTTTCAAA
>JAXHUB010000139.1:0-4471 GCA_034189845.1 Candidatus Cloacimonadota bacterium
ATGCCAACTTAGCATTTTCTAATGCTAAGTTGGCATCAAGAAGTTCGGAAGTAGAAATTATTCTTTCTTGGAAACGTGTTTCGCTTTTAGCATACAAATTTTTAGCATAATCTAAATATTCCTGAGAAGCCTGGATTGCTTGAACAGATGCTATCACATTTAGAAAACTGCTTTTCACAGCCAAATGAACCGTTTGTAGATTACTTTCCAATGAGTAATAGCTATTGCGTAATTCATATTTACTTTTAATTACATCTGCGGTTGTATTACTGAAGCTGAGGGGAAGGGAGGCATTGATCTGCACTGATTCGCTGTTGGAATAATCGTTTTCAATTTTCGATTTTGACCAGTTGTTGTTGTAGTTTAGGCTGATATCTGGAAGATATTGTCCCAGGTTGCTCCACTTATTCTTCTTACTAATATTTACGTTTAACTCAGCAACCTGAAGTGCGGGATTATTTTTTTCAGCAAATTCAATAAGTTTGTTTTGCAATTTATCCACAAAATTTTGTTCAGAATTATTAATTAATTTTAGCAGAGAAGGACTGGGTTCTATTTCTTCCAGATTACCTTGAATATCTGTATTTAAATAATTAGACAGTTGCTCTTTACTGATCTCGTAGCTGTTACGAGCTCGAATGAAAGCTAGTTGTTTTTCCGATTTTTCCGATTGCAATAGTAAAAGCTCATTCTCTGGCAGTGTATTTAATTCATATTTTGCCTGGCCAATCTTCAGCTGATTTTCAGCTTGTTCCAAATTCTGTTTTGCAATCTTTTTACTTTCAGCAGCTTGCAGAACTTCGTAATAATAATTTTCTACCGTAGTAATTGTTTGCAAAATTTGTTGTTTTGTTTCTAATTTTGCTATTTTTTCTTGTAAGGAAGCATTTTTAGCGCTAAAAAATAGCTGGCCACCTTGGAATAAAGGTTGAGTTACACTTAATCCGTAATTTTCATTTTTCATGCCAGGTTCCGAATCGGAATACCCCGCAAAAACACTTGGTTGAGGTAACATATTTCGATAGGCCTGAAATTTATTTATATTACTTATTTTGGAGATATTGTAGCTGCTTAAAAGATCATAGTTGTTTTTTAAGCTTATTTCTATTGCTTTTTCTAAGGTAAAGGTTTGGGCTGCTAAAATTCCCACAGTACAAACCAAAATTAGAATTATTATCTTTTTCATCGTTTCTCCTAAAGATTTCATCTAGGAAAACTATAACAAAAGAAAGGTTAAAAAAGATAGTGGTTTGAATTAAGCGGGATAATAATTTAATTGAACGGGAGTAATTTAATACGAATAGTGTTTTTTATTTACCCAACCATTCTTTAAATTCGGGTGTTTTGCGTTTACTTACTATTACATCTTTGGCAAAAGGGGGTTTTAATGCTAATCTTAATCTATTTCCAAAATAAGCATGGATCTTAATAATGGCATCGAAATTGATCAGCATTTGTCTGTTTATACGAAAAAAATGTTTAGGATCAAGTTGATCTTCCAAACTATCCAGAGGTTCATCCAAAATATATCTTTCTTTATTAAAAGTCATGATGTTAACAAGTTGATTATTAATATAGAAATATGCTATTTTGGAGCTTGGCAAGGGGAGGTAGGTAGCACCAGCATTTACCAAAAATCTCTCTTTATATTTTTGTTTGTTATAATAATTTTGTAATTTTTCAATTTCCAAGGTAAAGGAACTGGTTTGCAGATTTTCCCATTTTTTCATAGCTTTCTCTACCAATATTTTATCTACTGGCTTTAGAATATAATCTATGCTGTTAAACTTGAAAGCTTGCAGAGCATATTCATCATAAGCAGTAGTGAAGATAATGGGTTTAGAAATTTTTACAGTATCAAATATTTCCAAGCTCAAGCCATCCGATAATTGAATGTCCATGAAAACAATATCATAACTAGAATTATTTTTAAACCATTTTATTGATGTAGTTACCGAATTTAAGATAGCAACTATTTCATTCCTCGAATTTATCTCATATAATATTTTTTTTAATCTGTTACTGGCAAAAATTTCATCTTCAACTATTACTATTTTCATTTGTTACTTCCTTTCTTAATGGTAACTCGACCCTAAATTCCTTTGGTGTTTTTATAATATTTATTGACTTTTTCATTATTAAATTGTAACGTTCTTGAAGATTTTTTAGACCTAATCTATGAGAGGGTAATCTTTGCCTTTTTGGTTGCAGATTATTAATAATTATTAATTTCTCCTCATTGCAAATAATTCTAATATTTAAGGGGTTTTGGGGTGAAACAATATTGTGTTTTACTGCATTTTCTAATAGTGTTTGCAACGAAAGCGGTAAAATATAATAATCGGAAACAGTAGCAGAAGATTTTATATCTATTTTTAGACTCTCGTGAAATCTCTGTTTTAATAAATAGAAAAAAGAGTAAGTAAAATCTATCTCTTTTTGTACTTTTATATACTGTTTCTCTTTTATTTGCAAGATATAGCGATAAACTCGGGAAAGTTCCTCAACAAAAATCGTAGCTTGACGGCTGTCGTACTCTATCAACGAGAGAAGAGTACCTAAACTATTAAAGAGGAAGTGGGGATCAATTTGATTTTTTAAAGCATTATATTTAGAGGTGAGGTTCTTTTGTTCCATCTGCAATAACTTTATTTTTTTTTCTTCTAATTCAATCATAATATTATTGTAATGTTCAATTAGAACAATTCCAAATACTATCGCTAAAATGGCAATCCCTATACCCAAAGGAGTGAAAAACATATGTGCAAAATCTAATATATGCATTATGTCTAATGTGATCAAAAGTAGAAAACAAAAAAAACCAATCGAGATGATAATCTTTATTTTCCTATTAAACTCTTTGCTTTTCAAAAGTGATAATAACATAATAATTAGAATGAACCCTACAATATAATTTCCCAGATAACGTATTCTGATAAATTTTATATTACCTGTTACTAATAATATCGGTATAATAGCCAAGATTATTGTCAAAATATTATAAATAAATTTATATTTAGGCTTGAAAAAAAGCTTGCCTAGGAAAAGTAGGAGAATGAATATTAAATAGTAATTGAAACCGATAATTTGAAAAGGAAAATTTATTGTTCTGGTAATGAAAAGTGAGTAAGGACTTAACAACCAATGAGTTAAGCCTGCTAAAAATGTTATTACCGCAAATAGAAGGAAAAAATACTCATGTTTCCTAAACCGCATTATAAAAATTACCAAGCAGATAACGCTAACAATTATGAGTATACTGCTGGTAAAAAAGAATAAATTGTTAAAGATTTGCTTTTTTATAACATCTTTACGTACAAAATTGATCATGGCAGTTTTTTCGCCAATTATCATCTTAAATAAATTTCTAAGATCATGAGCAGATTGGTATTTGATTAATATATAAAGATATTTCGTTTTTGCAAAATTGTCTTGGTCGATGTTAACTAAATTAGCATGATGTGGAAGATCCACCTGGTCTATTTTGTTGAAAAACTTATCTTGATTGGTATAAATTTTATCTCCTATATACATTTTATATATTATGTTGGTTGCCACTAAATTTATTACAGGTTTTTCTAATTCCAAATTGGGTAGTTCATAGCGAAAAATTACTTTATTAGTATCAGCGAATTTGTGTAACATATGAAACTTAGAAGTTTGCCATTCTAAATTATCTAAGTCAACCGCACTTAGATTTTCGAAAATATCTAATTTGGTTGATGGAATAAAAAAATCAGGTGGCGATAAGGGATAGACATTATCAGGGAATTCAAACTGCTTTTGTGCCGATAACGTTATCATCAGCATAATAAAAAATATGAAAACCATTATTTTTTTCATTTTAACCTCTAAGGGTAGAATATAATTGTTTGGCTTTTTTTTGTGAATAAATTTTTGAAAGGTTTTTTTTAGTGGCTAAGCGGTAAATAATGAGAACTCAACTTATATATATTTTATCAGACATAAAAATAATAAGAGTTAAGAAATTACTTCACTAGTTGTTTGTACGTTTTTCATAAAAAACTCTCTATACCTGTAAGTTTCCATCTGCTGATAGAGATCATCTACTTTTACTTCTTGTTTTTTGTTCTCTTTACGGCGCTTGTCTAAAAATATCTGGGGAGCCGCTTCCAAGAACTGACTCTTCCATTTCGCTATCATATTTGGATGTACTTCATATTTTGAGATAACCAGATAAGGTTAGACCGCATAGTTCACTGGGTTACATGACACCTGAGAAATTTAGGTTGACGTTTGAAAAGAAATTAAAGGAAATTAACACATTACATGTGGCCTAAAAATTGGGGGAACGTCATTATCTATAACAATATTTGGTGCCCCCGATGTGATTCGAACACATGACCTACGGTTTAGGAAACCGTTGCTCTATCCTGCTGAGCTACGGGGGCCAAAACGTTTTTTCCTAAAAAAAATCGCTTCTTTAATCCGTCAACTAAAAGTATAGGCA
>JAXHUB010000014.1:0-7039 GCA_034189845.1 Candidatus Cloacimonadota bacterium
GCGATGTTCCGGCGGAATTTTTTCTATTACATTATCTAAAGTTTCTGTAATAAAACTCAAATCAATATGTCTTCTAATAAATCCTTTTCCACTGGGAATTATTGTGATACCTCCTAATTTATTTGCTACTTCTATCTCCACCGTTCCAGCTCCTTGTGTCATCTGGATTTTTTTTGTGCGCTCTTCTGTTTCGCTATCGTAATCACCTTTTATGCCCACATGCAAAGATCCATATTTAGTGGCAGCTTCAATATCATAAGGTAGATCTTCTGGAACGAGTATTTGAGTTTTACCATTTTCATTCTTGAACTCGAATTTTCCATGTTTAATAGAAGCAAATTCAAAGTAGATAGGTGCATTTACGCTAGAAATATTGGCTTTTTCGCAGCCAGCTTGTAAAACTCGAATAACTCCATTTTCGCTTTTTATCTTCAACTTGCCAGAACATTGAACCACTTTGCTAGCTCCATTTACATTGGAAAGCTTTAACTCTCCTGAAACCGCCTTTGCCTTCAACGAACCGTTCTCGGATTTTAATTTAAATTTCCCCTCACTATTTTGTAAACTAATAGAGCCATTTTCGTTTTTTAGCTGTATCTCCCCATCAATATTTCTTGCAAAAATACTGCCATTTTCACTTCGAATTATATGCCTACCCGAAACTTGACTAAGCTCTGTGCTACCATTTGTGTTTTCGGCTACTACCTTAGATTCTGGTGGAATAGTTAACTTCAATTGGGCATCTTTAATATTACTTTTTTTCTCATCAATTTTCAAACGATTTTCATCTTCCATATACTCAATTGTAATTACATCTTCCAGTTGCATTTTATCTTCGGCTTGCCACCTGAGATCTAACTTAGTCTGATCAACTTCTCCAGAAGTGATTTCTAATTCCATATTTTGTAAATATATCTCAGCAATCACTCCCGCCCGAGTAGTATATTCTAACTGTTTTTCCATGTTAAGCATTTTTACCTCCTTTTTTTAACTGACTAATTGCCTCTTCTATACTTATTTTACCTGCCTCAACTTTATCTAATATTTCATTGGAAGCTAACGCAGATTTCTTCTCGCAAAGAATCTCTTGAACTTCTGTTAACTTATTTTTCACTGTAGGATAGGAAATCCTCAGCTCCTTTTCTACTTCCCTAATATTCCCCCCACAACAAATGAACGTTTTAACAAATTGCTGCTGCGCAGCTGATAGTGCAGCAAAATCACCTAACCCAAATTCACCCCTTATCTTGGTTTTGCAGCTCGGACAACTGTATTCCACAATCTGCAGATCAGTATTACACACTGGGCATTTTTTTAATCTACGATTCATACCTACCTCCTGTAACTAATAAAATAACAATATTGAATTTGTCAAGTTAGATTTTAAATATTTTAATATTAAGCTTAATATTCTTAATATTCCCGTGTTTGTTTTACTGGTTAGTTGGAAGCTAGCGAACTTCTTTTTCCAGCTGCAACATTAAAATCCAAACCCCGTTTCGCTCATCGATAAGCTATTCGTGGATTTGCCAAGTATTCTTCCCTGTTATTAATAAACCAACTTTCGCTGCAACTCTTTAGGTGCTAAAGGTTCATAAGAATAGATGCTTTTTTTTTGTGTCACTTCTTTAAGCGAAACGCATACAATTATTTAGAACTATCTTCTTCCAACATCTGCGGTAATAATTGGTAAACTACGTACGTGCCAAGAGACGCCAATTGCTACTCCCAAGAGCAACAAACAAATAAAAATGCTTTCTTTGACAAGAATAATGGAGATAGTTATTACTAGCCAAAGCATAAAAACTGTAATAATTTTATGCTTTTTGCTTACGGCCTTATATTTAAGATAATTCCTAATATATAGACCAAACAATTTATGATTAATAGTCCATAGATACAAATTTCGTGAGCTTTTTAGGAAGCAGGCAGCGGCTAATAGTAGCAGTGGAGTTGTGGGTAATATGGGAAGAAAAATTCCCAAAAATCCGGCTGACATCGCCAAGATGCCAGCTATAATCAACAGATATTTTTTCAAACGTGTTTTAATAAACCTCACCTATTAAATTCCCAATTCTTGGGCAACACCCTCACCATAAGCCTTGTCGGCCTTTGTGAAATGTTTTATCATTTTTTTCTGGATTTCCTGCGGTGCTTTTTTTAGTGAAGCTGCTATGTTTTGAAATAATTCTTGTTGCTGTTTTTTACTCATAATTCTATAAAGGTTTCCCGGCTGAATATAATCGGCATCTACACCTCGTTTTTGATCATATCTATCGGCATCGCCGGATATTTTCAAAGGTGGTTCGTCGTAAGTATGATTTTCCACAGGAGCATTGTAGCTGTTGGGTTCGTAATTTGGTCCTGCTCCTCCATTATCATCAAATCTCATAAAACCATCACGCTGATATTTATTTTCCACCTTAGCAGCTTTTGGTGCATTAACTGGCAAACGTTCATAGTTTACACCTAACCTGTATCGATGTGCATCCGTATAAGAAAATATCCGTGCTTGCAACATTTTATCTGGTGAAAAAGAAATTCCTGGAACTATATTGGAAGGTGAAAAAGCGGCTTGCTCTATTTCGGCAAAGTAGTTTTTTGGATTTCTATTTAGTTCCAAAATACCCACATCAATAAGTGGATAATCACCATGTGGCCAAACTTTGGTAAGATCAAATGGATTCCATTCATATTTTTCAGCAGCTTCTTCCGGCATTATCTGTATTTTCAGTGTCCATTTAGGATAATCTCCTCTTTCGATAGCCTTAAATAATTGCTCAACATGATAATCAGGATTTTCCCCAGCTAACTTGTCTGCCTCAGTTGGACTTAGATTTCTAATTCCCTGCTGTGTTTTAAAATGGAACTTCACCCAAAATCTTTCATTGTCTTTATTTATGAAACTGAATGTATGACAACCATAACCATTCATATAAGGAATTCCTTTAGGGATACCTCTATCGGAAAAGAGTATTGTCACCTGATGCAAAGATTCCGGTACCTTAGACCAAAAATCCCACTGCATTTTATCATCAGGACAATTGGTTTGGGGATCGCGTTTTTGAGTATGGATAAAATCTGGAAATTTAATCGCATCTCTTATGAAAAACACCGGGGTGTTATTTCCAACCAGATCCCAATTGCCTTCTTCTGTGTAAAATTTCAAAGCAAATCCACGTACATCCCGAACCGTATCGGCCGAACCCTTCTCGCCCGCTACAGTTGAAAAACGTCCCAAAACTTCAGTTTTCTTACCAACTTCCGAAAATATTTTTGCTTTGGTGTATTTTGTAATGTCATTGGTAACAGTAAAAGTACCGTGCGCACCAGCTGCTTTGGCATGAACCACACGTTCAGGAATTCTTTCTCGATTAAAATGTGCTAGTTTCTCCAAAAGATAATGATCTTGTAGTAACACAGGACCACGTTCTCCAGCTGTTAATGAATCTTGATTGTCGCTAACCGGTATTCCTGCCGCTGTTGTTAGTGTTTTCTTTTTCATTTTATTTTCCCCCTTATTTATAAAATAATTTTGTTATTTTAATGTAACTCTGTCAATCGGTTTATCTTTTAACCGCAATTGTTAAAACATTAAATTTTTCGTATTTATCCATTATTCTCTTCTAAATGTCTCTTTCGTTAAAACATTTAGACAATTATGTTAACGGTAGTCTATTTAATATACACCTCTTTACTAAAAAATATCCTCCCCATAATACAATTTTAATAGATTTATCTATTTATTTTTCAGTAGTTTAAAAAGTCTATTTTTGTTTTTGCAGGCAATTGGAACGCAAATTGCATTTTGTAATAAATAAATTTACAACATAATTTAAATGTTCGAGGAGATAAGATGGAAAAATTCTTAACCAGATTGGTAGATCTTGGGCTTAGCAAGCTGGAAGCACGCATCTATTGTTTACTTCTTAAAAGGGAATATGCACCCGCTTCCGAAATAGCAAAACTTACACAGATCTCTCGTCCACGAGTTTATAGTTTATTATCAAATTTAGTTGCTCGTAATTTTTGTATTGAGCATTTGGGGGGAGTAAAAAAATATTCGGTTGTATCCCCGGAGGTAGCTCTTTCTAAATTAGGAGAGGAATTTTTTAAAAAAAGTCAGGAAGCCATAGAACTTTCTCAAGAGCTTAAAGAACTCTATAACAAGCGCGAACAGCAGGACAATCCGCTTGATTTTATCCAGGTTCTGCGTACCGTTCCCAGTATAGTTAAGAAAGTGGAAGAGATGGAGGAGGATGCTTCCAAAATAGTTTACTCTTTTTGCAAGCCACCCTATGCAATGGATATAAGTAAGCTCAATCAGCTAAATATTACTCAAACGCAGAGTATGGCTCGAGGCGTAAAATATCGTTCAATATATGAAGAGGAAAACAATCGTCGAGAAGATTTTATAAAAATGGTAGAACATTTCAAGCAAAAGGGAGAAGAGGTAAGAATAAGTTCATATTTACCACTGAAACTCATCATATTTGATGATAACCGAGTAGTGTATACCTTAGAAAACAATATTCCTTCCGCTACTCTTACAGCAATGGTAATAGAACACAGAGATTTAGCTAAAACCCTAATGTACACTTTTGATCATTTTTGGAAAAATTCAAAAACTTTAGAAGAATATAAAATATCCACAAAAATAAAGGAGGAGAAGAGATGAAAATTAGAATTATTAATTTTGTATTCGTACTGTTAATTGCAACAGTATTAACAGCTGCGAACACAGAGACTGGTAATCCGATACCGCAATCACAAAACTTAGAACTAATGAAATCAGCAGAGAATTACATTTCGGATTATTATGCCGAAAGAGGCTTGGGAGAATGGACTGGTTCAGGACCTTGGGGTGGAATCGTAAGAGAGATTTTAACTGATCCCAACAATGCAGATTTAGTTTTTGCTGCCTGTGGACTGAGCATGGCGTCAGAAACCGGCTCGGTTTGGAAAAGTACAGATGGTGGAGTTACCTGGAACGCTACTGACCTTTCAGGTAAACCATTTTATGGCTTGGCAGCCGCTGCTAATCAACCTGGTGTATTTTATGCCAGCGGGAAAAACGGCTTTTACAAATCAACCGATTATGGTGAAAATTGGGAAATGATCTCAATGGCAAGTAGTTTCTTAATTAAATTGGGTGCCAACTTAGAAGATGGAAATATCATTATTGGTGGCCTTACCAGTAGCAATGGATTCAAAAGATCTACAGATGGTGGTGAAACATGGGATGATGTCGGAATGAATAGTGGTTTTCTGAAAAAAGTGATCACTGACCCCAATAATCCTGATGTTATGTATGCTGCAATGGGAGACACTGATGACTCTGTTTACAAATCTTCTGACTATGGCGCAACCTGGGATCCTATAGGACCAACACCTGCCGGAGAAGATAACAGTGCTTACACTATCGAAATCGATCCCAATAATAGTGATTTATTGGTAATAATGCACGATGATGGAATTTTTAGATCATTGAATGCTGGAGAAGACTGGACACTACAAAAACCCGATGGAGCAAACGGTGGTGAATTAGTATATCACAATGGAAATTTCTATTGCTCTATTTGGGGTCAAGGTGTATTTGAAAGCTCTGATGATGGTGAAAACTGGACAGAAAACCCAGATGCTGGTATTATGAATTATTGGCAATCTGGCGCAGCTAGCAGCCAAGGTGTTCTAATGGGCTATTGGGGTGGAATAAACCTCGGAAGTGGTATTGGACAAACCTGGGAATTTTCTGATGAAGGAATTAATGCAACTTTTGTTAATGCTTTAGCTTATTACAGCGATCGAGGCGAACTTTGGGCTGGAACTCAAGGTAGTGGACTTTTCTGTTCAACCGATGGTGGCGAAACTTGGACACGCAAAATAAACGGTCTGGAAAATATCTGGGTCTATGATATTGCACCCGATGATCATTATGACTGGGATGTAGACAGAATGGTAATCTCGACCGAAAGTGGTGCTTACCTTTCCGATAATTATGGTGAAAATTGGTCTTTAACAGCCTTAGAAGGAACCACAATTACAGACGCCATAATCGATTGGACAAACGAAGATAAATTCTGGGTTGCCGGTGTGATGGGGCCAGTTCAATTCACTACTAATGGCGGTGATACTTGGACTGAAACTACTGGCTTACCTTTCGGACTTTATCCTAAATTTGCTCTTGCACAAAATGATACAGGTGGACAGCGTCTTCTATGTTGCTACGAAAATGGTTATGGAACCAGTGTTTACTACTCCGATGATGATGGAGTTACCTTCGAGACTGCTACAGGAATGGACGGCACAACTTATCATCCAATGATGAGTGTTCGTTTACCTCAAGATGGTTTGGATCAGGTAATTTACTGTACTACTGACCAAGGTATTTACAAATCAGTAGACAATGCAGAATCATTCACACAACTCAGCGGTATTAACGGGTTATTTTGGTCTATAAATGCCACACGTGGCACCGATGTATATGCCGGTGCTGGATCAGGTGTATACCATAGTCCCGATAATGGTGAAACCTGGGAAGAAATGAATGAAGGCATTGAATCGAACACTATTTATAGAATTTTGTATGGTGATGATGAAAATACTCTTTATGCTTCTACTCGTGGACGCGGGGTAAAGAACTATCAAATAGATGAAAGCGCTTTAGATGCTCCTACCAATTTCAATGTAACCAGCACAGGAATAGCAACTTGGACTGCTCCAAATAACCCAGATGTTACCGGTTATAATCTTTATTTAAACGATGTGTTTGTAGAATCTGTTACTGAAACAGAATACCAATTCACAGATTTAGAAGAAGATATTACCTACACTGCTGGAGTTAGCGCAGTCTACGATGAAGGAGAATCTGATATCGTTACAGATGATTTTACATATTCTCCTGCAACCTATAACCCGCCGGAAAATTTATTAGCATCAGTAAATAATTACAATGATGTAGAACTAACGTGGGAACAGCCCAGTGGAACGGGAGGCACTTTATCCTATCATACTGGTTATAATGGTTATGCTATAGGAA
>JAXHUB010000140.1:0-3424 GCA_034189845.1 Candidatus Cloacimonadota bacterium
GGGGACGAGTGTATTTCGTTCGTTGATCTGGATGTAGGCGGATTGGCTGCCTCAATTTCAGTATTAACCTGGTGTGACCATATTTCACCTTCTTTTTCATAGTAAATAATTGCTTCCGTATTGGGTAAAGAATTTATAATTTCTATGCCTTTTTTTGGCGGTAGCAAAAATATGGCGGTAGAAAGAGCATCTGCCCAAACAGCTTTATTTGCTAGAACTGTAACTGATATTGCTTGGTGGGAAGGATATCCAGTAGTTGCATCTAAAATATGATGATATCTTTTTTTATCTTTTATAAAAAATCTTTCATAGTCTCCAGAAGTTACAATAGCTTTATTTTTTATATCTAAGGTTGCTATAATTTCATTTCTATTTCTGGGGTGCTGAATTCCGATTGGCATCTTATGGGAATAGCCAAACAATCGCATATCGCCACCTGCATTTACTATTCCTCTCTCTATGTTATTTTTTTTAAGAAAATCAACGATTTTGTCTACAATATAGCCTTTAGCTAAACTCCCCAAATTTAATTTCATCCCATTTGGTTTATATAAGTTCTTTTTATTAAATTCCAATTTGTCAAAACCAACTATTTTTAAATGTGCAGCAATTGAATCTGGTGCTGGAATTTTCCCAGTATTAAAGTTCCACAATTCACTAACAGTACCAATTGTTACATCATATTTACCTCTGGTTGTTTCATATAGCTGTTGGGAAATTAGTAAAAGCTGGTAAAGATCATTGTCCATATTAAATTCACTGATGTTACTATTATTAATATCACTTATTAAACCACTACCATAAAATGATAACTTATCATCCAAATTTCTTATTAGGGAAAAGGCAGAATCTGCCACACTTTCCAATTCGCAATTATCATCTTCTAATTTTAATGTAACAATGGTGTCCATCAAAAAACGCGAATCTTCATAACTATGAAACCTATTATAGAAACGATAACCGGCAAAAGCTATTACACCGAACAAGATAAATAGAGATATTATATCCTTTTTCTTCATGCTATCCTTTATTATTTCTTTTTGGTCAGAAAATTATACCTTAGTTTATTGTCAATTAAGAAGCTAATACCCAAACTCTCAAGATTTTTTGTAAGAAAAGGAATCTTATTACTATTAAAAATATGCAAATTAACATTTTTATCCTAAATATAACTATTTTTAAAAAATGCGGTAGTTACTTATGGGAAAAATGAGAATTATTTTCTATATTTTTCAAGATCAATGCTATATTTATTAATCTTGTCGTAGAGATTTTGACGTTTTATACCTGAAACATCTGCTGCTTTTGAAATATTTCCATCGTGCTTTTCCAACAGTATGTCTAAATAGGTTTTTTCAAAATTGTTTTTGGCTTGCTGAAAGTTTGAATCGAAAATTTGAAATATTTTTCTTTGTTTGTTGTTATTTTCTTGGAAAATATGCTCTGGTAAATCATTGGCAAATATTTTATTATGATTTGTCATTGCTACTGCATATTCCATAGCATTTTTCAGTTCACGCACATTTCCTTTCCAATTATATGCTTGCAAGATATCTAAAGTTGTGTGTGCAAGTTTTACTTTGGGCTTGCCGTACTTGTGGGCAAAATAAGAAACAAAATATTTTGCCAGTAACGAGATATCTTCGGGTCTTTCTCTTAGTGGTGGGATATGTAAGCCTATAACATTTAATCGATAAAACAAATCTTCTCGGAAATTACCATTTTTTACTTCTGCTTCTACATCTTTATTGGAAGCGGCAATGATCCTTACATCTATTTTTATATCTTTTTCTCCACCAACTCTGCGGATCCTAGATTCTTCCAATGCTCGAAGCAGCTTTATTTGGAAACTAGAAGAGGTTTCGGTAATTTCATCCAAAAAAAGTGTACCTCCATGAGCCTCTTCAAAAAAACCGATCTTATCTCGAATGGCATCGGTAAATGCCCCTTTTTGATGACCAAAAAGCATGCTTTCCAAAAGATGTTCTGGTAAACTACCGCAATTTATCGTAACCAATTGTTTCTCTTTCCGCTTACTGTTTCTATGAATTATATTAGCAAACAACTCTTTGCCTACCCCGGTTTCACCTGTTATTAAAACAGTAGCATCTAAGGGAGCGATTTTTTTTACTTTGTTCAAAAGCTGTTGAATTGCTAAACTATTGCCCACTATATCTCCGCGATCAAATTCTTTTTTTAATATAGAATGCAAACGTTCAATTTCTTCTGTTTGCCATTTCAATTTTAGTGTCTTTCTTATGGTTAGTTTAAGTAATTCCAAATCTTCCACTGGTTTTTCAATGAAATCTTCTGCACCAAGTTTTATTGCTTCAACAGCCATCTCGATAGTGGCATTCCCACTTATAACCAAAACTGGTATATGAGGATATTTTTTCTTCAAAATTTTCAAAAGCTCAATTCCGCTCATTTCTGGCATAACCAAATCTGTTAAGATTAGATGATATTTTTCATTATTTAGCTTTTCTAAAGCCTCTGTGGCAGATATCACCGTAGCTACATAAAAATCATCTCTTAGTTGACGTTGAAAGATTTCAAGAGTATTCTTCTCATCATCCACTATCAATACTTTAAGCTTTTGCTTCAAAAATTCTTGTAAACTATTCACTCTCACCTCTATTGGTAGGGAATTTCAAAGTTATATTGCTCCCCTTCCCTAGTTCCGATTGTATTTCAATATTTCCTTTGTAGCGATCTAAAATATTACGGGTAATTGCAAGGCCTAAACCAAAACCTGAGCCGTTATCGCTATTTTTTGTAGTATAATTGGGCTCAAAGATATTTTCCAGATCTTGCCGAGGAATTCCCTCTCCTGTATCTATAATACTCACACAAATAAAATCGTTTTGTGAAAAAGTTTTTACCTTTATTTTCTTTTCTTCACTTTGTTCCATAGCTTCAATAGCATTATTCATAACATTAGCTATTGCTTGGCTAATATCACTGTAAACAGCAGTTGTTTTGGGAAGATTGTCCGCCAGGTTCATTTCAAGTTTTATGTGATGTTTAAAATATATATTGTGTTCTAAAAAAGTTATCTCCTGCTTAAGAAGTTTGTTAATATCAATAATTCTTTGCAATCCAATATCGTTTTCTTTCACCTTTCTAAGCAATTCTTTTACTTGGTGCGAGATATTTTTACCAGCTTTAATAATTTTTTCCAAATCATCGTTATCGCCAATTTCTTTACGCAATAGTTGAGCATATCCCAGAATAGAATTTAAAGGTGAATTTATATTATGTACAATTCCTTCCACCTTTTTACCAATATCTGCCAGTTTGTTACTTTTAATAAGTTCCAGCTCCAATCTTTCCATAGCGCGTGCATTTTTTACTTCTTTGGTTATATCTGCCAGTATGCCAATAATTCGAAGCTTATCATTTTCTTTTATAGCTTTCATATTTA
>JAXHUB010000141.1:0-10683 GCA_034189845.1 Candidatus Cloacimonadota bacterium
CTGTATATTTAGAGGCAATATCTACAAATTTACGCGCCGTAATATCTATAAGCCCGCCAGGGCCAGTATACACAATTATCGTAATCGGTTTCTGAGGAAAAGAATACTCCTCTTCTGTTTTTTCACAACCACAAAGCAAAAAAGCTAAAACAATTAGAATTAATATTTTTTTCATTTGTTTCCCTTAATGATAGACATTCTGTAGAAAAACATTTTGCATAAAAAACAAAGCCACATAAGACAATACAGCGGCTGCCACCGGAGTGACCACCCAGCCCAAGCTTATTTGACCCAATTTTTTAAAATTCAAATTTCGAATACCTTTTGCTATACTTATTCCCATAACTGCTCCCACTACGGCTTGTGAGCTGGAAACAGGAACTAGTGGAAAAGCAGGAAGATTATTGGAAGTTAAAAAATCGTGTAAACTTTGAGATGCAAATAAAAACAGGGTTATGGAACTAGCTAAAACTACTACTAATGCTGTAACTGGTGATAATTTAAATATACCAGAGCCGACTGTTTTCATTACTTTTTGGGAATAGGAAATAACCCCAATACCAATGGCGATACCACCCAGCAAGAATAGCTGCTGAACCGAAGTGAAGGTAAAAATGCCAGCAACTGAAATATCTGTAAAAGGGATAGCATTTATAAAAACTCCCATCACATTCCCAATATTGTTAGCTCCCAAACTATATGAACCAAAAGCCCCCACAAACAAAAGTCCCAGCCTTGTATAGGAATCCAATCTAAGTAAGTGAATATTGGAACTTTCAATTATTCTTTTTATTAAATGAAAAAGTAAAAAGGCAAAAATCGCTGATAGAATTGGCGAAAATACCCAAGATCCAACAATTTTGGAAAGAGATGAAATGCTGGTAGGTCTTTGAGAAAAAATATTCCATCCAATTATAGCGCCCACAATAGCCTGAGAAGTGGAAACCGGGAGTCCTGCTTTTGTCATCCACATTACAGTAAGTGCAGCAGAAAGTGCTACTATGAAAGCACCAGATAACTCATTAACTTCCCCCAACTTACCTAAGGTGTGGGAAGCACCTGCCCCGCTTACTACTGCTCCTATAATTACAAAAATACTACATATTACTGCAGCTGTTTTAAATTTTATCATTTTGGTGCTAACTGCTGTTCCAAAAATATTAGCAGCGTCATTGGCACCTAAAGACCAACCCAAAAACAAACCGCTTGACAGAAAAAATATAATTGTAAGCATAGTTTAATTACCCACTTAGATTCTTCTTTTTATTGCATATACAGAAAGACGTTCACATACATCTTCGGCAACATCTGAAACTGCAGCTATTTTCTCGGCAAAATACCGCATGTGGACTTTATGGCTAAACTTGTCAATTTCGGAACTTTCAAACACCTTACGTTTTAGTTGCTCTTCTACATCATCAGCCTCGTGTTCATAAAAATGAACTTTATTTACATAGTTTCCCACCATATCTACCTGTCGGAAAAAAACTTGAGTGCCCTTTACCAGTTCTTCTACCGATTTTGCAGAAAGTTCGGTAAGTTTAAGAAAATCTTGTCTAAGAAAATCTGGAATATTAGGCGTTTCAATGGAAAATTGTTCCAAAACTTTTTCGCAAGTATCAACAACGTCGTCAATAGTTTCCAAAAGTCCCAGAACATCTCCCCTCGATTCGGGAATAAGCATATAGGTGTACAATTTTTGTTTAATTTCGCGGCGTTTGGAATCTGCTTCCGATTCTATATCGGTAATTTCTTCAAATTTTTTCTCAAAATAATCCTGCTTACCCTCTATATATGACTTTATGCCTTCCCAGAAAAGTAACCCGGCTGTATTAACTCTATCCAAATAGCTATCTATATCTGCTTCCAACTGCCTCGACTTATTGCTAAACAACTTAGCCATTTTATCTCTCCTACATTTTTATTTTAAAAACATATCGAACATCAAGCCGTGCC
Source organism: Candidatus Cloacimonadota bacterium (assembly GCA_034189845.1). GTDB lineage: Bacteria > Cloacimonadota > Cloacimonadia > Cloacimonadales > TCS61 > JASUTE01. Next base: position 1,957 of record JAXHUB010000141.1, read on the forward strand.
GCAGACCTCTATCGCTAATTGTAAAACTGTCTATTTGGAAGAGCTCCATAATGGTTTTCACTATTCCTGCTCCGGCTAAGATAACATCAGCACGCTTAGGCTGTAGGCCTGGAATTTGTTTTCTTTCCTCAATAGTTTTACTGCGAAACAGCTCCATAAGCTCACTGATCTCGTTAATAGTAAGTTTTGTTCCTTGAATTATTGAAGGATCATATTTGGTCATCTTATGCTTAATTGCTCCCATACTGGTTACGGTGCCGCCAATTCCTATCAAGATCTCGGGATTGCGTAAATTCAGATGTTTGTAAAAAAAATCTTTCATATAAGAGATCATTTCTTCAACTTCTTCTGGTTTTACGGGATCAGATTTCAAAAAATTCTCGGTAAGATAGACAGCCCCTAAATTCAAGCTAACTCTGTTTTTTAATTCTGAGCCTTCTCCAAATATAAATTCTGTACTACCGCCGCCAGTATCGAAAACACATAGATCTTTATTGGTTTTACCAATAGTGGAAAGAACAGCCAAATAAGAGATCCTGGCCTCTTCCTGTCCCTCTATCACTTTTATCTTCAACCCAAGTTCTTCTTTTACCTTTTCTATAAATTCATCGCTGTTTTCCGCCGTACGTAAGCACATAGTTCCTACAGCGATTATCTTTTCCACATTATATTTCTGAGCTTCTATCTGAAACTCTTTTAATGCTTTAATATTTCTTTTCATTGCCGTTTCAGAAATCTTTCCTGTTTTAGCTAAACCTTCCCCCAATCGAGAGATATTATTTGTGTCTACAATTGTTTTGACTTTCTTATTTTCTATGGAAAAAGCATAAAATTTTATGGAATTTGTTCCTATATCCAATACTGCATAATTACTCATTCAAATCTCCTCAATTAGTACTTCAAACCAAAGGTGCGTTTCATAGCTTTAATGTAATTAATATTTTCAAATTTTTCCAAACCCAATTTTTTTACAGTCTCTAACACTAGTTGTGGCTCTGCATGTTCAACAGCTATAGTTTTTGTACTAACTTCGTTGAATTTTACTTCAGCAAATTCCACTATCGCATCACCAACTAAAAATCCATGCCGTTGTTTTTTTACCTCCACCATCTTCAATTCTGGGTTTTGAGTAATAAGTATCTTTATATAATCTTTATAGGAATATTCATCTTTTTTTAAATAAGGAATTTCAAGTCCAAATGCTTTGTAGACGAGAGCCAAATCGTTAATATGAATTGGAAAATCGAATTTCGCCAGAACTGTCCATTGCTCCAATTTTGTGTTTTTATTTATTCTAATAGGCGTTTTTATATCCATCAACTCGTCACGTATCTTAGTGTTATCGTTACTGTTGGAAGAGAGAATATAAATTTCTGAGCTTGTTTTTTCTCGGGGACTTTCTCCATATTTTTTTATCTTATTTTCGTTTTCGGTAAAATCTTTCCCAAATGTTCTCCATTCCCATCTTGGTATAATTTTTTCCATCACTTGTCTCCTTTTTGTTGGTTTATAGTTTCAATTTTTTTTTTTGCATCAGCAATTTTTTCCCAGTTCCCTTCCCATTTATTATAGAGTATTTCGGAACCTAGTTCTAAAATTTCCTGCAATTTGGGTTCTCTTAGGGAATAATACACATTCCTCCATTTTTGTTCTTTTATCAAATAGGCTCCCTCGTATAATATTTTCAAATGGGCAGATAATGTATTGTGCGGCACATTAATTTTTTCGGAAATTTCCGTAACTGTTAGAGCTTTATTTTCCATAAGAGTATAGATAATCTTTATCCGAATTTGGTTGGAAATTACATTGAACAATTTTGACAACTTAACTATTACAAATTCGTCAATCATCATCTCCTCCTTATTATCATATTACATATCTCTGAAATGATAACATGAGGCGTCAAGTATTTTTTTTTATTTTTTTTGAAAATAGTTAATAAATTAGTTTGAATGCAACACCAAAAGCTTGTAAATAGGCGGTGTACAGGCAGAACTTTAAATAAATTAAAATTTTCTTCCTCTTCTACGGCAGCATTTTCCGTGGCCAAAATTTTTAGCTAAGTCTTCCAGATCGGATGATCCGCAATTTGGGCAAGGAGTGAATTCAACGAAATTAGCAACAAAAATTTCTCCACAATTTTGGCAGCGTAGTTTATTCCCTCGGAAATGAATATAACCTCCTTCAATTTCCAATTGCTTACCGTTAATCAAAAAATCAGCTAATTTGCGTCGTGCTTTTTCTATAAGGCGGGTAAATGTCGAACGTGAGATCTCCATTTTTTCAGCTGCTTGGCTGTGCTCATATCCCTGATGGTCGGCTAAACGAATTGCCTCATATTCGTCTAATGTTAGAATAACCTTAGGTAAGCTGCGGCTTCTAATACCGGTCGGTTTAAAAGAACTGAAAAGAGGCGGAAGTGCAACAATCCTATCTTTAGGACGTCTTGGCATTATTTCTCCTTTTTTATTTTATTAATATCATTTTCTTTGTTATATTTTTTCTTTCTGCATGCAGACGGTATAAATAAACACCAGAGGAAACATCAATATTCTTTTCGTTCTTTCCGTTCCATTCAATTTCATGTTCTCCAGCTGCTATTTTTTGGGAAAGTAGCGTTCTTACAAGTCTGCCACGACTATTATATATTTTTAATTCGACTTTTTGTGGATAAGAAATATTGAATTTTATCTTTGTATTTCCTCGCACAGTCATACTTCGAAAAGGATTTGGATAGTTTTGTTCCAAAGAAATAAGATTTGGTATTTGCTCTTCATTACTGCTACTGGCAACATGTAAACTGACGGGAATAGTCAAGATTCTACCATTACTAGACACAATTTTAAGAAAAGCTTCATACTCACCAGTTTCCAAATTTTCGGAGTTAACCGTGAAATCTATTATAATTGAAGATGCTGGGAAAACTGAACCAGAATTTGTATTTGCCTCCAACCATTCTACAGGCGTATCGACAACTTGAAAAACATTTTGGGTTTTATTCATTAGCCCAGATTCTGGATCAATAATTTTTAGACGACAAAATTCTGAAATAGGCCCAGGAACTTGAAAATAATGGCTTCCAGTATTTTGCACCCCATTGGCAAGTTCTTGCCATGTTAAACCATTATCAGCAGAAAATTCAATATTCACATTTTCTATTTCAGCCAAATTCAGCCACTTCAGGCTATCCTGAGTGTTATATTGCATCACGGTTTGAGCAGTGGGATAAACAATATCAAGAGCACTAATTGTAAATGGATTCATAGAAATATCAACAGCATTATCAGTTTCCAATTTCATTTTACAGTTATCGGAAACTATCGCCGGCACCTCAAAAATATACTCTCCTGAATTAGGAATATTTTCTGCTATGAGCTGCCATTCACCGTCATTCTCAGATCGCAAAAATAGATCAAGGTTTTCACAATCACCATAATAATCCCATCTTACTGTATCTTGAGTCGTAGCAATTAAGTGTTCGCCTCCATTGGGATATTGCAACCAAATATAGCTACTCGAAGTAGGTTCAATAAAAATAGAACCACTTGTTGAATGTGGTTCGCTACCGCTGCCATCTCCTTCCAAATACCATGAAACTTCAATAGTTTCGTCCATATCCAAATCGGGAATAAATTCTACCTGAAAGGAATGAACACCAGCTTGGTTGATATTATCTCCATTCCCAAATCCCCAAGAGATAAGCGCACCGTCACCACTTTCTCCATTATACAGCAATCCTTCTATAGCGCTAGCGTCTAGTACATCAAATCCACTAGGAAAATTCATCGTTACACCATGAACCGGTTCGCTATTAACATTATGAACCAAGTAAAGCATTAAACACATGGTTTGACCAGGAATATACCCATTATTACCTCGGATAATCTGGTCATTTCCGATATCTTTAAGTTCCCTTGTCTTATCTTTTTTAATGAAGTGAGACGATTCAATATGAAAATTTATTGGGTTACCATAAACTGACTCATTACTAAGTTCCAAACTAAACTCCTCGGTGCTGTTCTGCTGCATATTGAGCTCCACTTCCTGAGGATTTACTGTTAAAAAGGGAATATCTGAATATGGCGCCACAGTAAACAGTATAGCAGTTTCCGATTCCAGGGGGTGCGCACTATCAGGTGTCCGATTGGCATAGCTAAGGTTTATACCGTCATTTTCAAGATAGTTTTCAATACCCACAGTAGCATAATTATTTTCCTGATCTATATTGTGAATCTCTTTATATTGAAAAAGAATTTTTGCATCACCTGTGGGAGTTTGGTAATAATCTGGATCAAAAATAATTGCCTGGAATGTATTCTGGTTACCACCATAATTTACCCAATTGCTCCATTGAACAATAAACTGATTATTTTCCGAATCGTATAAATAATGTACTTTCCCATTCCCCATTTCATCCCAAAATGGTGCGACCATACTGTGAGGGCCATTCCCAGAGGGAATTATTTTATTCCTATGAAAAACTTGTTCACAAACTCCCATACTTAGCCAACCTTGGGAACAGATTGTAATAAAATCGTAGGTGCGGTTAAAATAATTTACTGTAAAAGGCAGCCCCAAGGTTTTAATAGCGGCATCAGATGTTGAATAATCCGGCTCCATCAAAGTTCCTATTCCACCCTGTTCTGGATCTATCTCTATCCAGTTATAAGCTGGTATATCAAAATTGCCTGCATCACGGCTCTCTATAGCACAATAGCCATAAGAGCTGAAGGTAGGAGAAGTTGGAGAAACCATTCCAACTGGCAAGGAAAACTGAAGTTGATGCACAATTTCCTCAGTTTGCCATATTTCCAGTGCGAAATTCACCGTATTCCCCGGAAATACATCATACAATTGTATTTGGAATTCTTCCTCAGCAATACTGCTGCTTGCAGGTAAGATCGAACTGTAAGAAGCTGTATTTTGTAAAACTTCGCTTCCTGTGGAATGTGAAATCAATTGAGCCACAAAAGGTGCAGTCTCTACGCTACCGTTATTTTCTAATTCCAAGTTTATATTACAGATACTGTTGGGTTGTAAATATTCACTGCTACTTTGAAAACTGATATAATTCAAGTCTGGAGATGATACTGTAGTTTGCACCAAAAATTCTTGTTGGGAAAAATCTGAATCTACTTGTAACATTAGCTGTTTCTCTTCTGCTTCCTGCCATAATTTATCGGTTTGAACATATAAAGAATCGGTGTAAACAACATTTGGTTCAATAGCTCCTATTTGAATAGGGTCGGAGATTATTTGGAAATAATTTTCATCATCTTCAAGTTCAATAGTAATATTAGTAATTGCATTCTCGTTATTATTTTTTAAGCTAAAGCACAGCTTGTTTTCAGAATTATTAGTCACTGATGAAAAAAAAGAATACTCTATTAATTGCAGATATTCCTCTTCTTGTCTGCTACATTCAGTTATTTGTGGTACATAACCAAATTTACTTGCTGTTATAATAAATTCTGTTATCTCTGTAGGAATCTGCAGATTTGCATTCCCCTCGATATCTGTTTTGGCTGTAGCTATTAAGCTGTCTGAATTGGTTATACTGACTGTAAAATCAGCTTTCTCTTGCTCTGTTTCAATACTAATTGGCAAGAAGTTTTGGTTGGCAGGAATTATTTCAGGAGTGTTTAGTTGAAAATCTTGTGGAAGTTGGCTATTTATTTTCAAACCTGGGTCGCCCAGCAGATTATAAACAAAGAAATAGAATTGAGCGGAATTCGATGGCCCACCCCATTCTAAAGCATCGGGATAATTATAAACAAGTTCCATCTTCCCGCGCAGCATCAAGCCTGCACAGCTAAAAATGTCTTCTTGGGTAAAACCTTGATATATACCTAAATCATTACAATTGTTCCAAGCAGTTTTAGTGTCTGCTTCACTAGGCCCAATAAAACCTATCGCTCCTTTGGGCTCGATAGGATTACCAGCATTTAACCATAATTCACCAAAACAAGAAGGGACTACTTCTACTGCAAAATTTCCTCCCCCGCATGAAATACTGGTAATAAGAGGTAATTTATATCCATTGTGAAGCTGTAATATATCTTCACTCCTGAAAATCGTAAAACCATCATATGAAGACCATTGATCGTAGCTGCCACAGCCTCTGAAATTTATAATACTAGCCCCTTCGTTTATGTTGTCGGTTAGTTCAGAAACAGAAGTTTGATAGGGGTAGATAAAATCATAAACACTTTCATAATTAAAATCCAAAAGTTTACGCCCAGCTTCCCATAGTGTTTCTGCTGGAGAATAATTATCGTTCTGTGGAGAAATACCTCCTACATTAATAGCTTTGCTAAACCAATTTGTCTCTGTGAAAGGTTCTTTCTCATATTTTATTATTTTGTTTACCACTGTTAATAATTGCATCAAATTATGAAAGGAAACTCTTCCGATCATGATGTCTGGGAAAAAGTCATCTCCATCCAAAAGGGTATAAACATGATCGCTAACATCATAGTCAGAAAATGAGCCTCCCTCTACATAGAAAGATGGTACTACATAGTTACCACTAACATCACCAAACAAAATCACATTTTCCGGTGGATTTTCCCAGTTATCATAGGCATTTTGCAAATAATCCTTTATCTCGTTGTTGGTAGAACCCGTTTCCGAGATAGTAGCAATCTTTACATTATATCCCAATTGTTGCTTCCAAGTTTTCAGTTCTTGCAAATGGCTCTCCACGTTGTTCGTACATATAAAAAGATAAGAACCTCGCTTTTGCGATTTTGTTTTGCTGTATCCTATTATATGGTTAGTAGCTAGCTTAGAAAATATCTCTGAATTAGTTTTCATTTGCTTCTTAAGAACATTTGTATTGTTCTTTTCATCTATTTGCAAGTTAATATCGACATTTTTTATTAATCTGATTTTTTGCTGTGCTGGATTATATTGGCAGACAGCTAAAGAAATCTGTGCAAACCTGATACCGCGCATAATAAACGGTTTGGAAATCTGTACTACTTTTTCTGGCAGCCATCTATCTTCTTTATTATTAGGTTCAGTTAGGGTAGCTTCATATCCGCATACTAAGGGGAAATCAACTCTTTCTTCTTCTGTCTGGATTTCTTTTTCTACAACCTGCCAATTGCCTACATTTGGTAACCTTACCAATTTGGTAAATCTGGGAATTTGATAAGAATTGGAACCGGCACTGCTGAAACATCCATCTGCTGTTAATTCCAAAAATGTTTTCCCCTCAATTTTCACTTCCTGCTGTTTTAATTCGAAATTACCTGTAATCGATATCTGTTGAGGCATATAATTTAATTCTAAAGAAAAAAGAGTAAAAGTGGAAAAAATAATTATAATAAAAATTGTTTTTTTCATCAGTGCTCCCTATCTTGCATTTTCTTAAATTTATTTATCAAAATATTAGTGGAACTATCGTGGTTTTTTATGATGCCGGGGATTTTTAATTCTGGTAATAATCTCTTTGCCAGTTGCTTACCAAATTCCACCCCCCATTGGTCAAAACTATAAATATTCCAAATAACGCCCTGAACAAAAATTTTATGTTCGTACATTGCTATTAGTTTACCCAAGATGCGTGGAGTTAATTTCCTAAATAATATTGAGGTGCTCGGTTTGTTGCCTTGAAAGATTTTATAGGGAAGCAATTTGGCAATCTCGCTTTCATCTTTGCCTGTTTTTTTTAATTCTTGGTAGGCTTCTTGCTTTGTTTTACCCTGCATTAAAGCCTCGGTTTGTGCAAAGAAATTGGCAATTAATTTTTCGTGATGATCCTCGATAGGATTCAAGCTGTTTGCTGCAGCTAAAAAATCGCATGGTATAAGCTTAGTCCCTTGATGTATTAATTGAAAAAAAGCATGTTGGCCATTGGTACCTGGTTCCCCCCAAATAATCGGGCCTGTTTCATAGTTTACCCTTTTTCCATTACGATCTACAAATTTTCCATTACTTTCCATATCGGCCTGCTGTAAATAAGCCACGAAACTGCTAAGATATTGGCTATAAGGAATTATTGCATGAGTTTGAGCATTCCAAAAATTATTGTACCAAATTCCCAGAAGCGCTAAAATAACTGGAATATTCTTTTCCCAATCGGTTTCTCGGAAATGATTATCCATCTCATAAGCTCCTCGCAAAAGCTCTTCAAAATTTTCATATCCGATACTACAGGCAATAGACAAACCGATAGAACTCCATAAGGAATAACGTCCACCAACCCAATCCCAAAAAACGAACATATTTTGGGGATCGATGCCAAATTCTTTCACTGCTTTTTCGTTAGTGGATATTGCCACAAAATGTTTCTCGATCTGTTTTTCATCTTTCACGTGGTGCAGAAACCACCTGCGGGCAGTATGGGCATTGGTCATGGTTTCCTGGGTAGTAAAAGATTTGGAAGCTATCATAAATAATGTGGTTTCAGGATTTATTTTTTTCAAAGCTTCGGCAATATGAGCAGCATCAACATTGGAAACAAAATGTGTAGTAATATGAGGAAGTTGATAAGATTGTAACGCTTGGGTGACCATTTTGGGTCCCAAGTCGGAGCCGCCAATGCCAATATTTACTATATCGGTGATAGCCTTGCCACTGCATCCTTTCCAATTACCGGAAATTATCTTGTTGGAAAAAAGTTTTAGCTTTCCCAAAGCATTTTTTACCTGGGGCATCACATCTTCACCTACGACTGCTACAGGCCTATCACTAAAGTTTCGCAAAGCAGTGTGCAAAACT
>JAXHUB010000142.1:0-4157 GCA_034189845.1 Candidatus Cloacimonadota bacterium
CTGGATAGAGCACCAGACTCCGGTTCTGGGTGTCGGGGGTTCGAATCCTCTCGGGCACACCATTATAAAATCTTATCTTTGCGGATACTCAAAAACCACTGTAGTAGAAATACCGCCCCTAACAGAAAATTCCCCTGTTACTTTTAGCCATTTTGGTTTAATAGTATCGATAATATCTTTAGCGATCTTGCCAGTTACATCTTCATGAAATATACCTCTATTGCGGAAAGAAAGAAAGTACATTTTTAGGGATTTAAGTTCTATACAAAATTTATCTGGTTTGGTTTCTACTATTATTTTCCCAAAATCCGGTTGGCCTGTTACCGGGCAAATGGCGGTAAACTCTTTTGTTTCAGAACGAATTACATAGTCCATATCAGGATGCGGATTTTCAAAGATTTCAAAAATCTTACTTTGCTCTTGTAGCTGGTTTAATTGATTAATATCATACTGTTTATTATCACCCAATTTTTGCATCACACGCTCCAATATTATTTTTATTATAAGTAATTTAAGTAGGTAATTTTGTCAAAAAAAAAGAACCCTCCTCTTGCGGAAAGGAGCGTCCTTTTTTCTATTAGTTCAGAGAGAAGATTTAAGAGATGATTTTTTATATTAAAAAATTAAATTTTATAGACTTAATAGACTCTAACTCTTCACCTTTATTTTTTCTAAGAACCTTGAAATTAATTATTTTTTTGAATTTTTTCTGTTTTAAAATCGCTTGGATCTCGGGAATTCGATTAATATCTTTCTCAGAATACCTGTCCAGAATACCAGGATTTTTCATATCCATATCGTATAGCATTTTCCTGATCTCATCGCGAACTTTCATGATAAATACCTATTATTCAATAACCAAGTAATATTTACCAAATAACCAAGTAATATTTACCATTATAATAATAAAGTGTATAACCATCGCCTACTTCTAAAATAACAGCATCTTCATTTATCTGCTCCAAACTTACTTCTTCTAAATTCTTTTCGTCATAATTTGTAGTATTATCTGTTGCAAATAGTCCACTCATTAAAATTACTGCCAAAAAAACTGTCAAAATTATTTTTCTCATCGTAGCCTCCCATTTTTTTTCTCTCACTTATATATACGACAAAAATAAAAAAGGGGGACGAATTCTAAGTTAATTACTTACAGTACAGGCGGTTACAGCATCGTTAAAATGAGTAATAATCCCCCCTTTTTATAGGGCTACGATATAATTATTGACGATAAGAGTTCAATATATTTATTTAGCTTAAGTTCCCTTTCACTTATATATACGATGTTTTTCTAAAAAGGGGACGAAAAGAGAGTTATTTTATTATGTTGTAGACAGTTAGGCAATGCTTAATAAAAGAATATTTTATGCGGGACCAAAAAATATATCAGAGAGTAAAAAATTTAGCATATAGAACAATATGCAAGTACGTTAGTAATCAGGAAGATAGAGAAGATTTGGCGCAAACTGTATTGATTAAATACTATCTTCATGAAGAAAAGCTGCAGAAAGATAATCTAAGTAATTGGGTTATAACAGTAGCCAAGAATGCTAGTATCGATCATAATAAATCGAAAAATTTTCAAATCTCTAAAAAAACCCTTAATTATGATGATTTAGAAAATATTATTACCGAAAGATTTCTATCGGCAGATAAAAAAACAAAAGAGAAAGAGATAAAATCTTTAGATGATATTCTTGAAAGTCACAGCAAGATAATTTCTCAACCAGAACGAATATTATTAGAGAGATACATAAAATCTGGATTTAAAATAAAAAAACTTGCATACAGACGAAGAAACACTAGCTCTGCTGCAATAAAAAAGAAAATATATAGACTTAAAGCCGATATTAGAGCAGAATATAATAAAGGACAAGGTATTATTGCCTCGCGCCTTATAGTAGGTGCCAAATTGCACGAAAACCTTCGGAATTTTCTAAGAAAGTTTAAAAAATCACTAGAAACTAATTCTCTAGATAAAATGAAATTCTATTTCAAAGATTGTGAAATTCCACCTAAGATTCCAAATATAAAAATAAAAAAAATTCTAGATTATGATATAAAGTTAATTGGGGAAAAAAAATATAAATTGTACATTCACTATATCAATAAAGAAGATGCATACTCTAGTATTATGACAATTTTTGAAATCTATAACGAAAATTCAATCAAGATAATTCAATTCCCCACCCTCTCAAAAAAGATATTAAGAGTTGACCTTGATAAAATAATTGGAAATATAATTATGCAAACTAAAGAAGATGGAACTTTAAAGATGTCTAAAAGAGAGATTTTAGAATATCTTAAAGGTAAGGCTAAAATCAAAGAATTGCATAATAAAAAAAATCATAAAAAACATTAGTGATAAAAATGAAAAATAATGAATGATTCAATGTATTCAAATATAAAAAATTACTCACTTCCAATTTTAAAGAAATACCTTAATAACAGCGAAGATCAAGAAGATATTTTAACTTTAGTTTTTATGAGATATTACCTGAATTCTTCCAAAATTGAAGAAGACAAGTTAAAAAATTGGATACAAAAGGTTACACAAAACGCGGCCCTAGATTTAATTAAAAAGCAAAAAAATGACCTGATATCTCACTCTGTTAACTTCGATAAAATAGAAAAATTCTATACAGATACCTTTCTTCATAATGACGAGATTAGATCTCTTACAGAAGTGTTGGCAGAGTATAAAATAGAATTGAAGAATTCTGAAATTAAACTTTTGCAAAATTATATAGAAGAAGGCAGAAATTTAAGAAGAGTAGCCATTAAAAAAGGAATTAGTTATAGCACACTACGCAAGCGTATTTACAGATTAAAATCGGAAATTAGGGCAAAATACAATAAACAACACGGCATGATAGCTACTAAAGCTATTGTGGGAGCTAAATTGCACGAGAATTTGCTTAATTTTATCAAGAAATTCAAAAATGCATTGGAATTCAACTCCTTGGAAAAGATGAATATCTATTTTCGGGAATGTAAAATTCCCAAGCAAATTCCTAAACTCCACATCAAGAATATCATTAAGTATGATATTAAATTAATTGGGAATAAAAAATACAAACTATTCGTTCATTATAACAACGAGAAAAACCAATTTTCTAGCTTTATAACTATTTTTGAAATCTATAATGAAAATTCAATCAAGATAATTCAATTTCCCAAACAACCTAAAAAAATATTGAGGTTTGAACTAGACAAGGAAGTTGGAGATATAATTATTCAAACCAATAAAGATGGTACCCTTAAAATGAAAAAAAAAGAAATTTTAGATTTTATAAAAGGAAAAACTGTAGTAGAAGAAATATGTAACAATACGTACAAAGAGCCTGAAAAAGGATTTCATAGTAAATGATGTGCAAAAAAGTAGTCGAATATTTAAAATTAGGAAATTAATCCTTTTTCATTATTCACATTAGTTTTACATAAAGCTTGTTGACATCTTTCTATTCTATGTTAAAAGTCTAATTTGTTATGGGAAAAATAAAAAAAATAAATTGGTTAGATTTTCTTATTCCTGCCATACTCCTTACTGGGTTTACTATTCTATTTCGTTTTACCAATTTAGATATTTCTTGGCAGAGTTATTTCTGGAAAGAAAGCAGTGGTTGGTTTCTAAAGAACGCTCAACCCTGGCATTTTTTGTACCACTATAGCAATTTACCTGCGCTAGTAATTTCGATTGCAGCACTAATGGTTCTGGCCATTGGTTTTTTTAAAAACCGGTGGCGTAAATATAAAAAGATATGCCTTTTCTTAGTTTTGGTGATAATTATTGGCCCCGGTTTAATCATAAATTCCTTATTAAAAGATAATTGGGGACGTCCACGCCCGCGAGACATAGAAGCATTTGGAGGAGAATACGATTATGAACAAGTTTTAGAGATTAATCCGGAAAGTTCTGGTAAATCTTTTCCCTGTGGTCACTGCTCTATGGGATTTTATTTTTTTGTTTTATTCTTGCTTTTACGCAAATCTTTTAAAACTACGGCATTCCTACTTCTTTTATTTGGTATAATCTTAGGCAGTTTAATTGGAATTGCCCGTTTGGCTCAAGGTGGACATTTTATATCTGATATTTTGTGGACGGCAGGGCTTGTTTACATGAGTTCAGCCGCTCTTTACTACCTGCTAGGAATGCA
>JAXHUB010000143.1:0-2331 GCA_034189845.1 Candidatus Cloacimonadota bacterium
AATGCCAGCAGCCAATTTTCCCAAAGATTCCAATTTAGACTTTTGCATAAGCAGTTGCTGCTGCTGTTCACGTTTTTGTAACTCCTCTTCTACCCGCTGCTCCAATTTTTTATTCATCTTTTTTAAACTCTTCTCTGCTTCTTTTATTTTTGTAACATCACGAGCTATCATCCCATAAGAATTATCACCAGTTATCGAAAAAAAAGAGAGTTGTAATATTTTGCTAGGTTTTGAATCTATGTTTATTTCCGCACTCACCAAATCCTCATCTTCAATTGTTGCAAAATTTTCGATCTTCTTCATAATTTTTTGTAATTTGCTATTTTTGGTAAATAGTTTTTTAAAAATATTGGAAATCGTATTCCCAACTGCTTCATCGGACTTCCAGCCGGAAATATTTTCCATACTTTTGTTCCACTCTACAACTTTATTTTTGCTGTCGATAAAAACTATGCCATCATTGGAAAAACCAAAAAGACTACGAAATTTTTTTTCACTAGCCATGAAATATTCTTCTATCTGCTTGCGCCTGGTGATATCCCATATCTGGAAAACTATCTGCTCATTATCTAATCTCGCAGCTCGCAAATTACACCACACAAATCCATCTGTAGCATTATCTATACGTAATTCAAAACTCAATGATTCTCGCCAGGCTAAACTTTGAAAATAGCGGTCAAAATTATTAATGCTTTTTCTATGAATTATTTGGCGAATGTTATTTGATTTGTTTTTAAAAATATATCTATTCGCCGTTTTGTTATAGGAAAGAATGTTACCATTTGCATCTGTTCTAATAACCGCTGAGTTTAAACAATCAAGTATTTTATCACTACCAATATTGATGGTTTCTTGCATTTACGCCCCATTTCTTTTATTTATAGCTTTTTATCTCATAAAATCTTACTGTCAATAAAAAATAGAGTTCTTTCTTAGGAATTTATCGGCATAGGTAAATAACATTTTGTATTTCATTTTATAGAGTTGAATTGAGAAAATATTTCCTGGCATTGTTTCCATCGAAAGCAGTTCAGAACATGATCGTTTACTAAACCGGTTGCTTGCAAATGGGAATAGATGATGATAGGACCCAAAAATTGAAAGCCTCTACTTTTCATGTCCTTGCTTATTACTCTGGAAAGTTCCGTCTCTGCAGGTATTTCTCGTGTAGTTTTCCATCTATTCACCACTGGTTTAAAATCTACAAAACCCCATAAATAATTACAAAAACTGCCAAATTCTCGCTGTATTTCCAAAAATCGATTTGCATTGTTTACTGCCGCTCTAATTTTCCGACCATTCCTAATGATACCACTATTCTGGCGTAATTTTTCTAGCTTGTTATCATCGAATGTGGCTACAATTTCTGGTTGGAAGTTGGCAAAAGCTTGCCGATAGTTCTCACGTTTTTTTAATATCGTTATCCAGCTCAATCCAGCCTGTGCCGATTCCAAAAGCAAAAACTCAAACTGTTTCCTGTCATCAAATACGGAGACTCCCCACTCTTGATCATGATAGTGTATATAAAGTGGATCTGAAGTATTTAAATTACAACGTTGCATAAAAGCTCCTTTAAAAAACTAATCTAAATCTGCAATCGAAACTGTCAATCTCTAGAAATCTTTTAACTTACTAAAATCGACAACGATTTTTCTCAAATTAACTGTCTGGCCTAAAGTTGTTTAATATTTCAAAATATCAAGTGAAAAAGTTTAGCTAAAATTTTTAGAGGAAGATAGTTCATAAGTTAGTAGTTTAGATAAAAAATGGGGTGGATGATGGGATTCGAACCCACAACGCCTGGAACCACAATCCAGTGCTCTACCATTGAACTACACCCACCACAATGGCACGCCAAAAGGGATTCGAACCCCTGACCTACGGATTAGAAATCCGTTGCTCTATCCAGCTGAGCTATTGGCGCACAAACTGGTAGCGGCGCAGGGATTCGAACCCCGGACACTCGGATTATGATTCCGATGCTCTAACCAACTGAGCTACGCCGCCATTCTTTAAAAGCGAGACAACTTATGCATCGTCTCGCTTTTAAATTTATCTTAAAGATCTAAAACAAAATTGGTAGCGGGGACAGGATTCGAACCTGTGACCTCCGGGTTATGAGCCCGACGAGCTACCAGACTGCTCTACCCCGCAATCTGTGTTCGGTATAATTTTAATCTTGCCTTTGGATGTCAAGTAAAAAGATAAAAAGAAAATCCTTGACTGTCAAATTAATTTCTAAAATTTAAATTTGATAAAGGAATATATAATATGTATAATGAAATAATAATTAACGTCCACCCTTTTTTCAAAAGGGTGAACGTTAATTAT
>JAXHUB010000144.1:0-28869 GCA_034189845.1 Candidatus Cloacimonadota bacterium
GATGAGTTGGGCATATTCACCAACTTATGGCAAACCACTTTCTGTAGCTCAAGGTATGATTGGTTTACTATCACGATTTGGCACACAGCTTGTTTTAGCACACCCTCCCGGTTATAACCTTCTACCTGAAATAACCAACTTGGCTCATAAACAAGCAAAGGCAAGCGGCGGCAGCTTCCAAATAACCAACGATATGAAATCCTCTTTTCAGAACGCAGATGTTGTTTGCCCAAAATCATGGGCATCATACGAAGTTATGCAAAAACGTAAAACATTACTTCATAATGGAGATAATGCAGGTCTAGCAAATTTAGAACAAACCTGTTTACAGCAAAATGCCAACTTTCAAAAATGGGAATGTACAAGCGAGTTGATTAAATTGACCAATAAAGCTCTCTATATGCATCCTCTACCAGCTGATATCACAGGTGTAAACTGTACACATGGTGAAGTCTCTAAACAAGTCTTTGAGGAAAATTTATTAGACACATACACCCAAGCTGGTTTTAAACCTTACATAATTGCTGCAATTATCTTTTTGAGCAAACAAAGCAATCCCGCTGCTAAATTAGAAGAATTAGTGAATCAAAATTTACCACGATTAAACGCAAGGAGAAATAGATGAACAATAAGAAAAAGATTTTGGAAAATACTGTAAAAAGATGTCGCGATAAACATATTATAATTCCCACCTACAAACAGATGCGAAACCCAGAATTGATTCCACAGAAAATTAAAGATAAACTGAAGAATATAGGATTATGGGACTTAAACTCTCTTAATCTTTTTAGAATTACCTGGAAAAATGAGCCTGTAAAATTTGGAGGTGGTTTTAATGGTGTTAATTTCGTGGAAATTCCACCAGAACTTACAGGAGTAAAAGCACGCATAATAATGTTGGTTGGAAAATATTTCCCAACTGGTTCACATAAAGTTGGTGCTACATTTGGCCCCCTGGTAGAAAAATTGATAGATGGTCGTTTTGACCCGACCACCCAGAAAGCTTTATGGCCTTCCACGGGTAATTATTGCCGTGGTGGAGCTTACGATTCCTATTTATTAGGATGTCAATCAATAGCTGTTCTGCCGGAAGAGATGAGCCAGGAAAGATTTGAGTGGCTGAAAAAAGTCGGTGCTGAAGTTTACGCTACCCCAGGTTGCGAAAGTAATGTGAAAGAGATTTACGATAAAGCTAAGGAATTGTGCTCTGCCCGCCCCGATGAAATTGTTAATTTGAACCAATTCAGTGAAATAGGGAATTCAGTATGGCACTATGCTGTTACCGGACCTGCTATGGAAGAGGTATTCCAACAAGAAAAGCAGGACAACCAGCGTTTTGCTGGAATATTCTTGACCCAAGGTTCTGCAGGCACTTTGGGAAGTACTGAGTATTTGCGTGAGAAATTTCCGACTATCAAAATTGCTGCTGGCGAAGCTTTGCAATGCCCCACTTTGCTCTATAATGGTTTTGGAGGGCATCGTATCGAAGGAATAGGCGATAAGCATGTTCCTTGGATTCATAATCTAAAAAATATGGATATGGTTATAGATATCGATGATGAACCCAATATTCAAATAATGAGATTATTTAATGAGTCGGAAGGCAGGAAATTCTTGGAAAAAGTAGGCATAGATTCCCAAATAATAGAAAAATTGAACTTGTTAGGAATTTCCTCTATCGCTAACTTGATGGGAACGATAAAAATGGCTAAATACTACGAAATGAATGAAAAGGATGTGCTTTTTACTGTCTGTACCGATTCTATGGAAATGTATCAATCAAGATTAAAAGAGGAAAATGAAAAACATGGCCAGCTAACAAAAAACAAAGCGGAAGTAATTTATGAAAAGGCATTGATGGGATTAAAAACTGATTATACACTGGAATTAAGCTATTATGACAAGAAACGTATGCACAACCTGAAATATTTCACATGGATAGAACAACAAGGTAAAACAGTAGAAGAATTGAATGCACAGTGGTATGATGACAAGTATTGGAGGCGCCAATTCAATAAAGTTGAAGAATGGGATGAGAAAATCACAGAATTCAATGAAAGAACAGGCCTGCTTAAGGAATACGAATGATATTTAAATGTGTGAATTGTGGGGCAGAATATCCTGTTTTGGCAGAAAATTACCTCTGCCCCACTTGCTCTAAAAAAAATGATGCCAAACTTCCACCTCGAGGTGTGTTTAAGACTGTTTACAATTACCAAAAGATTCAAACATTAACCCAAGAAGATCTTTTTACCTATTTGGAAGAACACAATTTTCTCCCTTTGCTTCCCGTAAAAAAATACCAAAGTTTTTCTCCCTTGCAAGTAGGCAACACTCCTTTATATCATTACTCTTTGCCGAATGGTATTGAATTTTTTTTGAAAGATGATTCTCAGAATCCCACCTATTCATATAAAGATCGGGCTTCCAATTTAGTTTCAGCATTTGCCAAGGAAAATGGCATAACTACTATTACTACAGCTTCTACCGGCAATGCTGGTTCTTCTTTGGCTGGTATTTGCGCTTCTCAGAATCAGAAAGCAATTATCTTTGTGCCAGCCTCAGCTCCCAAGGCAAAATTAACTCAAATAGTTATGTATGGTGCCACTATAGTCCCAGTAGATGCCAACTATGACAGCTGTTTTGAACTCAGCATCTCTGCTTCCAAAAAATTTGGCTGGTATAATCGCAATACAGCCTACAATCCGCTTACAATAGAAGGGAAAAAAACTTCTAGCTTTGAAATATATGCTCAAATGCAAAGGCATGTTCCCGACTTTGTTTTCGTTCCAGTGGGAGATGGAGTAATAATTTCGGGGATCTATCGCGGATTTGAAGATCTTCTATTATTGGGAATAATAAAAAAAATGCCTACCATAGTTGCCGTACAATCTTCTGGCAGCAGTAATTTGATTAATAATTTAAAAACTAGTAAACCAGTTTTTGCTACTAGCAATACCATAGCAGATTCTATTTCTGTTGATGTACCGCGAAACTTTTATATGACCAAAAAATTTCTTGAAAAATATGATGGGTTGGGAATAGTTGTAGATGATACTGAAATTTTGAAAGCGTCTATGAAACTAAGCAAACAGTTTGGTTTGTTCACTGAGCCAGCTTCTGCTGCTGCTTTTGCAGGTTATGTAAAATTTAAAGAAATGGCGAAACTAGTAAATAAAGAAATGGTTGTTGTTCAGCTTACTGGAAGTGGACTCAAGGATTTAGATTCAATAAAAAAGCTCTGTGAGATTCCGACTCCAATAAAACCAAATTTACTAGAGTTAGATAACTTTCTGAAAAAGAGGAAAATATGAAAAAGGTTAGAAAATTCGATGCTATCCCTAAACTGAATGGCACCTATAAATTTATCGACGATTATTATAAACCCGATATGCTTCACGGCGGATTTTTGTATTCAAAATGTCATCATGGTAAAATAAAGAAAATAAAATTTCCACCTAATTTCAACCGAGATGAATTTACCATAGTTTCTCATCATGATATATTAGGAGAAAACATAGTACCCGAACCCGAAAAAGATCAACCTTTTATGGCTGAAACAGAGGTTATGCATTTTGGCCAAGTAATTTTGGGAGTAGCACACCAAAACAGGCAGATTTTGAAAAAATTCATCGATGGTATAGAGGTAATTTATGAAGAACTACCGGCAATAACTGATATCGAGGAATGCTTGAGTAACGAAGAAAATGCTTTTGGTAAAACTTTAGAAGTGAAACATTCAGCAGATATTGATATAAAAAATAATTTAATTCATACCAAAAGAGTATATCGCACACCACACCAAGAACAAGCTTATTTAGAAACTCAGGGGATGATGGCAGTTTTTTATCCGAATGACAACGTTATTTTCGTACGTGGTACAATGCAGTGTCCTTATTTTGTAAAATCAGCTTTGGATGCAATTTTCGGGAACTCAATTACGAAATCTATTGTGGAAACTTCTGAAGGAATTGGAGGAGCTTTTGGAGGTAAGGAAGATTTTCCCAATATAATAGCAGGAATCACTGCTTTGCTGGCATACAAAAGTGGAAAACCTGTTAAGGCCGTGTTAGATCGTGCTGATGATATTCTCATCACAACCAAAAGACATCCTTCTTGGGTAGAAATAGAATCTTATACTGATCCCATAACCAATAAACTTCTAAAAGTTAAGATTGACTATCGTTTAGATGCAGGAGCTTATCAAACTCTTTCTCCAGTAGTTTTAAGCAGAGGTGTTTTGCATGCTAGCAGTGGTTATGCTATTGAAGATTGTTATATAAAAGGACGTCTTTTTCGTAGCAACACACCTTCTAATGGCGCTTTTCGTGGATTTGGAGCTCCTCAAGCTCTCTTTGCTATGGAATCGCATATCGATAATATTGCTGCACAACTAGATATAGATCCCTATATTCTAAGAAAAAAAAATGTGCTGAAATTAGGTGATGAATTCCCTACTACCCAACCTGTTATAGAAAATAATCTTTACGACTGTTTGGAAAAAGTGTTAGAAAATTCCAATTATCATAAGAAATATAGAAAATTTAAAGAATGGAATCGTAATAATAAATTAAAAAAAGGTATAGGGCTATCTTTGGGTTTACATGGGGGTGGTTACACTGGAAATGGTGAAAAAGTATTAAATTCTGAAATAAAAATGGTGATTGAAAAAAATGCCGATATCAATATTTATGTCGCTAATACCGATATGGGCCAGGGAGCTCATACAACTTTAGCACAGATGGTAGACGAGACAATTGGTCATCCTCATTCTAAAACCAAAGTTATGCTTCCCAATACAGACAAATCACCCGATAGTGGCCCAACAGTAGCTTCGCGGACTATCTATATCGTTGGTAACATGCTGCGAAATTTAATTAAAGAAATAAAAAAGCAACTCAGATTTAATAACTTGGAAGAATATGTAGAAAAACATCAAGATGACTTCCCGCTTGAATTTCATTCTCATTTCAAACCCGATCCTCAGGTAATTTTCGATGATAAAACTTGCCAAGGAGTTGCTTATAAAGATTATTCCTGGGCTGCCTGTACGATCGAAATAACCTATGACCCACTAACCTATGAAATAAGTGTTGATAGATGTTGGAATGTGTTGGATGTAGGGGAAACTGTTAATCCTGAAATTGCTCGCGGACAAGTAGAAGGCGGAGTTGTGCAAGCTATCGGCTATGGACTTTCCGAATTTTTCTATAAGAAAGGTTTTGGACGTAAATATGGCTTCACCGACTACACCATGCCTACCAGTATGGATATTCCCAAAATAGAAATTGAATTTATTCATACAGACAATTCTATCCCCAAAGGATTAGGTGAAATCCCAATGGACTACCCGGCGCCTGCTCTGCGAAATGCTTTTCTTAATGCCACCGGTTTACAAATAGATGAAATTCCCCTAACACCTGAAACAATTCTAACTAACTTGGGAGAAAAATAAGATGAAAATAGATTTTATTTTAAATGATAAACCTGTAAGTTTGGTAACAGAGCCGATGAGACGTCTTTTAGATGTTTTGCGAGAAGATTTCGGACTAACTGGCACCAAGGAAAGTTGTGGTGAAGGTGAATGTGGAGCTTGTACAGTGCTTTTAGACGATAAACCCGTTACCAGTTGTATTGTAAATTTAATTCATGTGCAAAACAAAAAGGTGCTTACTTCCGAAGGAATTTCCCAAAAACCCTTAGGTAAACTATTAATCGACTGCTTTGATGAAACTAACGCTGTGCAGTGCGGATTTTGCTTTCCAGGTTTTTTGGTATCTTCTTATTATTATTTAAAAAGTGAGGGTGAACCCAATTTAGAAAAGATTAGAACAGCATTATCTGGTAATATTTGTCGGTGTACTGGTTATCAGAAAATCTTCGATTCTGTTATGATGGCTTGTAAAAGAAAACAGGAGCAAGAAAAATGAATTTTTACAAACCCAAAAACCTAATAGAACTTTTTGAAATTTCCGAAAAAATTAAGGGAAAAAAGTACTTTTTGGCCGGGGGTACAGATATAAATGTGCAGATAAAAAATAAGATTATAACAAACGAACCGATAATTTATATTAATGAACTAGAAGAACTAAAAGGAATACGTGAAACAGAAGAAGATCTAATTTTGGGAGCTTTGCTTAGTTATAAAGAACTTTTAGACTCGGATCTAATTGAGAAACATCTGCCATTTTTAAAAAATTCACTATGCAATTTCGCATCTCCTATATTACAAACTATGGCCACAATTGGAGGCAACATTGCCAATGGTTCACCCACAGCTGATATAATACCCCTGCTTTTGGTTTTAGATGCTAACATAATCTTAATGGCAAAATCCAAAATCCGTTATCTTCTACTTAATGATTTCTTCATCGGTTACAAAAAATTTAATATGAAAAAGAATGAAATTATAGGCGGAGTTCAGATTGCAAAAAATGCTGAAAAAGGATATAAAACCTACTATAGAAAAGTGGGATCTCGCAAAGCGCTTACAATAGCAAAAGTTGCTCTAGCTGGCTTGAAAAAAAATAACGAATTCAAAATAGCGGTTGGCAGTTTAAATGAATATCCCAGACGTTTACACAAAATCGAGGATTACCTTAATGTAACCACTTCCCCGGATTCAGTTAAAATCGAAGAATTATTGCAACAAGAGATCACACCAATAAGCGATATGCGCTCCGATAAAGATTACCGTTTTCAAGTGTGTCTAAATTTATTATTAAATTTTATTGAAGCCTAATTTGTAAAAAAATCGAAGATATTACCTAAAAAACTGCTTTCAGCTTTATATATTTCGGTATACTTGCATCTTTTACAAGTTACAGTTGAAAATTTCTGGTTCTGTACATCGAAAATCTTGCTAAAAGTACCGCCCGTTGCTCTGAATTCACCAATTTCATAGCTAGTATTACCACACTTAGGACATTTGTATTTCAAATCTTTCATATTTCTATTCTCCTTAAATGTTTTATTTCATCTTTCCGATAACGTATAGTTTGAATTTCTGCCAAAATAGAAAGTGCTATCTCAGCAGGCATACGCCCCCCAATATTTAACCCCACTGGCATATACAGATTAGAAAGATCATGTAGTTTGCCCAACTCCTCTTCTAATTTTTGCAGCATAGTAACGGTTTTTTGTTTGGAAGCAACCAAGCCGATGTATTTTAAACCATCTGTTTCTTGTAATACTTCTTTTAGCACAATATAGTCCAGTTCGTGGGAATGAGTTGCTATAATCACATAACTACCAGCAGGAATTTTATGTTTTTGGAAAAAATCTGCATAATTTTTTATGTGAATAGCATCTTCGAGATTCTTGGTAAATTCCTCTCGAATATCGATTATCTTTGGTTCTAAATCCATAATTTTCAACATTCCAGCTAATTTTATCCCGATATGGCCAGCACCAAATATATAAAAAGTAGGTTGAGGAGAAAAAAATTCATAAAATAATTTTACTTTCCCACCACAGGCCATATTGGTTGCAATTTCTTTTTTTGAAACTTGGTCATTTTCATCCAAATTATAGGCTCTCAAAGTGTATTTTTCATTTTTTATTACCTTTTTGGCTTCCAATTGCGCTAATTTTTCCAAAGTGCCACCCCCAATTGTACCCAAAGAATTTCCGTCTGTAAAAACTAGCATCGTTTTACCCACCTCTGCAGGTCCTGAACCTATCTTTTCAACTACTGTTACTTTTACGAATTTTTTTTGAGCCAAAATTGCTTCTGCTATTTTCTTTTGTATCAAAAATCCTCCTTCAAAAGCGTAATATAACGCTTTCCCTTTATTTTTCGATAGGGAGTAGCCTCTCGTATCTGCCTTTTTATCTTTAGCGGTTCATCGAAATACACACCACACAAAGCATCGATGTGATAATTGAACAAAACCGGTGTGAGCGGTGTTGTAGGCCCCAGTAATATGACATAGGAAGTAGATGCAACGTAGTTTAAAATGAATTCCAGGGTATGATTGGTAAAACTAGTAGATGTTATTGCTACCACTTCTGCATGGGGAAGTTTTTCTGGAATCATTTTTTCGGAAAAATCTCCCTTCTGTGGTTCTTTTTCAAATACCATTAATTCACTAAATTTATTTTGAGAATTTTCCACAAACGGGAAATGACCAATTATTCCAACTTTTTTCCCTATCCCATATTTTTCTATTAATTTTTTGGCATTAATATGCCTGGCCTGTTTTTCATATTTAGAAAGAGCACTGTTAATGGCTGCCATTCCCAAAGAAGCTTCCAACCAGTTTTCGGAAAATGCATATAGAGCTAATTCCCCTACTTCATGCTCGTTTAGTGGTATGGAATTATTTATCCCTTCATGTGGCAAAGATTCCTCTTTAACAGTGGTGGCAATACCTAGTTTATTGCTTTCGACAGCAACATCGAAAACACCAACAAAAACATCTTTTACCTGGCTGTTTGGTAGGCTATCTACTATCTTTTCTAAAATTTGCATACAGTTTCTTATAATCTTCCTTAGTATCTACATCTTTCAAAATTGCTTTGTCTTCTACTTCTACCAAATTTGGCTTGAATTTATGCAACACATTTCTTAAATTAGAATCCTGTGGTTCTGATAAAATTATATCCTTTAAAATTCGTTTCATCAATACTGGATGCCCTTTTCTGCCCTTAAAAGTTGGAATAACCACCTCTTCTCCTTTTTCCAATAATGCTTGGTAAGTTTGTTGCCTCACAAAAGGTATATCACCTGGTGTTAAAAAAAAATTGGAAGATGTGATCATATTAACTCCCGTTTGTACTGAGCTGAACATTCCCCGATGAAAATTGGAATTGTAAACAGTTTGCACCTTGGAAAATTTGGCTACTATCGTTTCTATCAACTCCTTTTCATAACCGGTAACAACCCAAATTTGGTGACAAAATTGCAGCATTGGTTGCAAAGTATGCTCCAAAAGTGGCTTACCATTAATTTCAAATGTCATCTTCATACCACCAGCTCTACTGGAATATCCTGCTACTAAAACTATACCTTCTATCATGGTTTTATAAACTCTCCCGTCCCTGGTTTAGCTATTATTCCCTTTTTATCATCAAAAATTAATTTACCTCGCAGCAGCGTTTTTTCTATTTTGCCTTGGAATTTTTCGTTTTGAAAAGGTGTTATTTTTCCTTTGGAATAGAAATTATCACCATTCACCCGCCATCTTTTGTTCTGGTCGAATATTATAAGATCAGCATCATTCCCCACTGAAATAGCTCCCTTATCTTTCAATCTATACTTTTGGGCTGCCTTAAAAGATATTATTTCTAACAAACGAGCCAAGCCTATTTTTTTCTTCAAAAATCCGTAGTTATAAAGATAGGTAAATGAAGTTTCCAGCCCCGGAATACCTGAGTAAGCTTGTAAAATTGATGTATTCTTCATAGCAGCCGGAGCGGGAGCATGATCGGTAGCTATAAAATCTAAATCTCCATTTTCTATAAATTGCCAAAGTTTTTCTCTGTTCCCTGCTTTTTTTACTGGCGGAGTTACTTTCAAAGGAGTACCCATTTTTTGAAAATCATTTAAATCGAAATTTAAATAGTGTGGCGCTGTTTCCCCCGTCACAGCTGAGCTAGCGATCACCTGCGCTGCTGCTGCACTGCTAACGTGCACCACGTGCAGATCTGCACCAACACTTTCTGCTAAAGTAACAGCTGTTTTCACTGCCAGCATTTCGGCAATTTCGGGACGTGTTTGGTAATATCCCATCACACTATCTGCAAATCCAGCTTTCTGAGCAGATTGAATATAGCTAACATCCTCGGCATGCACCAAAATTGGTCGATTATATTTCTTTGCTGTTTTAAGCACCTGTTCCAGTTGAAAATGATCGAGACTACGAAAACTCTCCATCCCCGATATAAGGTAGGTTTTAAAACCTGGCACAAATTCACTTAATTCAGCTATATTTGTTTCTCTATCGTTAAAACTCTCTCCCGAAATGCCGCCATACAAAGCAAAATCTATTATAGCTTTTGACTCTATTGTTTTCAGCTTTGTGTGCAGATTCTGCAACGTGGTAACCGGCGGCAATGAAGTGCAAGGCATATCGATAATGGTAGTTACGCCGCCGGCAGCAGCGGCGCAGGTTCCGGTATAAAAATCTTCACGCTCAGTAAATCCCGGGTCGTTCAGATGTACATGTGGATCAATAACTCCTGGAAAAACTAACTTGCCTTTCACATCCAAAATTTTTGAGCCGGCTAAATTATTACCTATCTTAGCAATTTTGCCATTTTTTATTAAAATATCGCATTTTACAAAATCGTTCTTACCAGGTAATGCTGCTAAAGTATTTTTTATTATCATTTTCCCTCTCCCCAATGCAAATAGATTGCCAATTCTCCATTGCTAAATTCAATTTCAGCCACTTCTGCTATGATCTTATTGCTAATTCCTAAAAAATGGTGTTCAAAATTTTTATTTTGCAAAATATATTTAAATCCAGATAGGACTATATTTTTAACCTCAGAAAAAGACCAAAAAGAAACTATATTACCCATCTGATTCTGTAAAATTGTCTTTCCCGGCTTTAAAAAACTAAGCATTCCAATATCATCATAAATTTGGACAGGAATTTTTCTGGAGAAATTTCTTAATATAAGATAATTAGCAAATGTGTGGTCAGCCCTGTTGCCAAAGGCATTCAATACTATTATTTCATCAGGACTTAGGCTCTCAGTAAATTTAAGTACTTTTTCCATATCAGTTGTTTCCTGATCTGGATTGAAAATTTTCTTAGTTTTTTTGGAAAGTAATTTATCTCTTGGCACCGAATCCATATCACCAATCAGATAATCTGGTTCTATGCCCATCTGTTTACAGGCCTCTATGCCTCCATCGGCAGCAACTATCAGTCGGCACTGGTCTATTGCTTTCCGAAAAATTGAGGGTTGCACCCTTTTCCCATTTGCTACAATCAAGATCTTTTCCACTTTTAACTCCTAGCTGGTAAATTATCAAAAAATAACTCTGCCTTGCAAGAAGTTTTTCTTGACCTAAAGTGCTGAAAATGAAATTAAAAAAAATGCTAAGGAGAGTTATTTGGTTGGACGCAGCTATTTATATTGTTTTTTAGGAATTTTCTTTTTCGACCTATGAAATTGTGGGCAAACTTTTCGAGGCACATATTCCTCCGGTAGCCATAACTTCTTTTCGTTTTTTTATTGGTTCTTTGGTATTAGCACCCTGTGCCTATTTTTATTGGAAAAAACGCACTCAACCTGTCGGCATTTCCGATCTATGGCAAATGGGAATTCCTATCATGTTGAATGTTGCTATTAGTATGTTGTTCTTGCATCTTTCTGTAGTTTACGGTAAAGCTTCTTTAGCTGCTATCCTTATCAGTTCCAATCCGCTTTTTGTAGGAATTTTCGCATGGTTATTGCTGAAAGAAACTATTTCCAAATTAAAAATAGTCGGTATTTTTGTAGGATTAGCAAGCATGGTATTGGTAGTTTTAGGCGAAAAAACTCTATTCTCTGGTTCTAAAAATATCTGTTTAGGACTGCTTTTCGGTCTTATCTCTTCTCTTACTCTTGCTTTCTACACTGTGCTTTCCAAAAAATATGTTTTAAAGTTCGGAAGTTTGGTCTTCAACTCTATTTCCTTCATGATAGGCTCGCTAGTATTGATGTTTATTGGAATTATCTGTGGATTCCAAATCTCATTTCAACTTAGTACCAATAATTTGCTAGCATTGTTGTATTTGGGAATATTTGTTTCTAGAATTGGTTATTTTCTCTTTTTTGAAGGTTTGCAAAATATTCCCACAGCCAATGGTTCAATGTTTTTTTTAAAAACCTTTTATCATGAGCATTTTAGCATTTTTCATCCTGCAAGAAAATGTCTATTTCTTACAAATAATTGGAGTTATGATAGTTATTTTTGGTTTGAATTTAGAACGTTTGTTTACCAATCGATCTCAATTTGGTAAAGTATCGGATCTTTAATTCCAGCCTCTTTAAAAGCTCTTATCCGAAGCTTGCAGCTTTCGCAAACCCCACAGGCAACCTGGTTATTTTTGTAGCAGCTCCAACTATAATGGAGAGGTGCTTTTAACTTTTTTCCCAACATCACAATTTGACTCTTATGTTTATGAATTATCGGGGTTTTTATTTCAATTATAGTATCATCTTTAGTACCCAAATCTATTGCCTTTTGGAAAGCTCGGTAAAAACTTTCACGGCAATCAGGATAGCCAGAACTGTCCTCTTCCATTGCTCCTATATATATACGATTTGCCTCAATTACTTCTGCCCAACTAACAGCAATACTAAGCAAATGCGCATTCCTAAAAGGGACATAAGTATTGGGAATTTTATTTAGTTCTGAGCTAGAAGACATTCTTATTTTATCATCGATGAGACTTGAGCCGCCAATTTGCTGTAAATATGAAATATCTGCTAAAAGTGTATTCTTGGGTTGGTAAAATTCACTAATATTATGAAAAGCCTCCAGCTCTTTTTCATGTGTTAGCTGACCGTAATTCAGATGTAAAAAATTAATTTCATCGCAATCTTTATTGGCCACAGCTGCAGTTACCAAGCTGTCCAATCCTCCACTTATCAAAACAATTGCTTTCTTTTTCATTTTAACTCCCATTTCTTAGATAAAAATTTTACAGCCTCACGAAAACTAAGCGGATCCACATACAATGTTTTCTGTTTATCGTAAATAACAAATCCTGGAGGACTACCTTTGGGTTTTCGTACATATCGAATCTGCGTGTAGTCTACCGGTACATTTCTGCTCTTTTTAGCTTTACTGAAATATGCAGCCAATCGGCAGCAAATCAGTTTGAGTTCTTCAGGCAATTCCTGTTTTGTCAGATTGCGCAAAACCACATGTGTCCCTTTAAAAATACGGGTATGAAACCACCAATCATGAGGTTGAGCCAAGGTTTTTGTTAGGAAATCATTCTCCTTGCTCGAACGACCCACAAATATCTGCCAAGAATCACCCAACTTAATTCTTTTATACTTTTTTTGTGTTCTACTTGTTCCTCTCTCTTCATTTTGGTATATTAGAAAATCTTTATCCTGAATTTCAGCTATCTGTAATTCCAAATTAGAAATCTCTTGCTCAGTCAATTTTATCTGTTCTGCTATTTTTTTCTTACCATCTCTGGCTTTTCTGTATTTTTTAAAATATTTTTCTACATTTTGTAGCGGTGTTAGTTCTGCCTGCAAGGGAATTTCTATCTCTGGGAATCCTTCTTCATAATAATTTTTCAATATTATGGAATCCGCTCCGTTCTTTATTCGATTAAAATTGGCATTCAATAGTTCCGCATACTGTTTCCATTTTTTCTCTTTAGAAGCTGTTTGCAGTTCTTTATCCAAATTATCTAATTTCCGTTCTTTCTTGCTTATTTGCTGACGCAAATTTTTTATTTTTTTTTGCTTAATCCTTTTATTACGTTTCTCTAACACACTTTCATAATACAATTTTTCAAAAATAAGGTTCATGTCTTCTGTACCTTGTAAATTGTTTTCTTCTAGCTGCAAATTTTCATTCAGGCATATCGGAAATCGTACCTTTTTTTCTGTTATGATGAAATTTGTAGTAGGTTTTTCGTATTTTAACCCTGGAAGTATTTGGCGTGTTCTATTTTCGGCATAACTAATTTTCCTTCTACATTCTAATATCTTTTCGTTTCCATCTGTTAAAATTATATTCTGGTAGCGGGGAATTAATTCCAGAAATAAAAAATATCTGTTTTCCCTGTTGTAAATATCAATTTTAGAAAATTCGAATTTTAGAATACGGTCTTGGTTATCAATAGAAACCTTTTCTGGTTGTGTATCTTTCAAAATTTCAAGGAATTTATTTAGAGTATTATCTTTCTGAAAAGGAAGCATCTGCTTTTGAGTAAAAAAACAAAAGCCACCATCGTTTCCTAAATTTATCTGGAGAATGTTTTTTTTCTTAACAAAAAATAGAACGTACTGATCCTCGAATCGTTGTAAGTCTTTTATACGTTTGTTTCCCAATTTAACCTGTTCTGCCCACGCTTTCAGAAATTTATAGTCCATATAACCTCCGTTTCTACAAAAATGTCGCTGCTTATTTTGTCTACTAAGAAATGAAACTATGCTTCGAATTCACTAAGATCTCAATAAATATTTTGACGAATTAAATTTGTTTTATATTTTAGGTAAAAAAAAGAGGGAGGCCAAATGAAAAAGATAACTTTTTTTGCTTTAATATTATTTTTTGTCAGCTTGTTTTCTCAACAAGAAGAGTCTGGAACCAACATGGGTGGTGGAGTAGGAACCGTGATGATGGGAAATCAAACTTACACACGCTTGCAACTTACCCCCGAATTTAGAATGGGAAAATTTGCAGCTGGATTAAATTTTGATCTACTAATAGACAGCGACGGCAATATTCGCGAAGAAGATTGGGATGAATGGCAAGATTATTTGAATAAAATTTATTACGTTCGTTATGGACTTAGGGGCGATACATTTTTTGCCAAAGTAGGAGGTTTTGAAGACTATAGCTTGGGAAAAGGATTGGTAATGAAAAACTATAGCAATATGCTGCGCTATCCCCAAGTTCGCCAGATAGGCTTGCAAGTTGGGGGTAAATTACCATTTTCCGATCTGCGATTAGAATTCTTCTCTTCCAACCTAGCAGAAAACGACATTTTAGCTGGTCGTGCACAATTCAAACCCTTCCGTGAAATGCCAATTCCTTTGCTAAACAACATAATTTTAGGTGGAACTATAGCTCACGACCGCAATCAAATTAACGGCCTGATAGATACTGATGAAGATGGATACGCTGACTATTTCGATGATTACCCAAACAACGATAACTGGCACAACGAAGTTGACAGAAAACGCGATTATTACCTGAGTTTATATGAGGAAATTAACGATGATTCTACCGGTTTCACTAACTGGTTCGAAAATTCTTCTATCTTACCACGTAATCCTTCTATGAAAGATTTAGGTGAAGATGATGTTACAGTGTGGGGAATAGATTACGAATTGCCACTTTATCAATCTGACCTATTTTATTTAAGTAACTATGGTGAAATGGCTCAGATAATTGACCACAATATGGGCTTCATCTTCCCTGGTTTCTATGCTAAGTTTCTCATTTTCCAGATGAATTTGGAATACAGGACCTATCAGGATGATTTTGAACCCAATTTTTTCGATTATCTTTATGATGAACAGCGTGCTAGCGTACAAGATAGCACTGTTTATGCGAAAGAAGAAACTTTAGCCAATAGGGTTAAAACACACGGTTGGTTCGGTAGCCTTACTTCCAACATTTTAGATTTAGTAAAGCTCACAGTTTCCTATGAAGATATGTATAAAGAAGATGAAGGTAGCTACAGAGGAATTTGGGGAACTTTGTCATTAAATACCAGATATATACCCAAGCTTAGAACAGCTGAAGTTTCCTATGGCCAAACCGGTTTCGATAAATTAAAATACTTTAAAACTCCAAATGCATATATCAAAGGTAAATTGGGCTATTCCCTGGCAGCCAATACTGAATTAGTAGGTTCTTATCAGGAAAGATATATTGATAAAGACGGCTCCGGAAAAATCGAGGGAAAAAATGAAACACTAAAGACAATGAATTTTGGTGTTCAATTCCGATTTTAACAGAATTTATTAAGACTCTGACCGTCAGGTCAGGGTCATTTTTTCTCATGAAATTAATCGACTGTCA
Source organism: Candidatus Cloacimonadota bacterium (assembly GCA_034189845.1). Taxonomy (GTDB): domain Bacteria; phylum Cloacimonadota; class Cloacimonadia; order Cloacimonadales; family TCS61; genus JASUTE01. The sequence continues at coordinate 15,722 of JAXHUB010000144.1, forward strand.
TTGCCATTTTTATAATTTACAAGCTTGGGGACTGCAGAAACAACTGATAAAAGCTAAAGCTGCTGGTATAGAATATTTTTTGTGCTCAGCTTTAGGAAAACAGGAATTTAAGTGGTATCAGCAAAACATTTTCCCAAATATGAAATGGTATGCTGGCATTCATCCCTTTTACGAAAAGAACAATGAGCATGACTTACCTCCGTTGGAAGAACTTTGTAGAAATAAAGAAATAATCGCCATTGGCGAAATCGGTTTGGATGGACGCGCCGATAACAACCAGTGGCAACGTAAAATATTATTTAAACAATTGGAATTAGCCCAAAGTTACAACTTGCCTGTTGTTTTTCATGTAGTAAAAAATTACTATCAGCTTTATAAGCTTCTTAAAAAGAATTTCCCTAAAATACGCGGTTTTATGCATGGCTTCAATTCTTCGCGCGAGGTTGCTGAAACATTTTCACAGCTAGAATTGGCTTTCTCGGTAAATGCTAGGCCGCCTAAAAAAGACGCTTTGCAATTTATCTATAAAAAAGGTAGATTGCTATTGGAAACCGATTCACCTTATCAAAAACCATATAACAGCCACATTGATTTCAACGAATTGGCCAACTTGAAGAAAATTGCAGAAAATGTAGCAGAAGAGCTAAGCATTTCTGAGGAAAAATTGAAAAAATTGGAAAAGACAAATTTGGAAAAATACTTAGGCTTAAAGCTATGAACCAATTCAGTCGCACCCAATTACTTTTTGGGAAAGAGGCAATGCAAAATTTCTACAAGGCTCGTATTGCTATTATGGGACTTGGAGGAGTAGGTTCATATGCAGCTGAAGCTTTAGCGCGAAGCGGTGTTCATAAATTCTTATTGGTCGATTTCGATAAAGTAAGCCTTTCCAATATAAACCGCCAGTTATTAGCTGTTCACAGCAATTTGGATAAACTGAAAACAGTAGCCATGAAAGAACGAATTTTGGATATTAATCCTAAGGCGCAGATAGATATTTTTTCCGATTTTTGCGCCGAGGAATCTAGGAATATACTGCTATCTAATTTAGATTTTGTGGTAGATGCCATCGATAGTTTGGGCCCTAAAGTAGGACTGCTTATAGACTGCTGCAAAAGAAATATTCCCGTGATTTCGGTAATGGGAGCAGCCAGCCGCTTCGATCCTTCTCAAATTGAGCTCTGTGATATTTCCCAAACCAAGATGTGTCCTCTGGCAAAACGAGTTCGCAACTTATTGCGCCGCCAGAATATAACTTCAGGGATACCTGTCATCTATTCCAAAGAGAAACCTATTCCACAATTCTCTTATGAACACGGTTCACAGCAAGAATGGGGAGCAGAAAGAGGGCGCAAACGTGGAACTTTGGGTTCAGTAATCTATATGCCGGCTATAATGGGCATGTGGGCAGCTAGTTATATTTTGCGAAAATTAAGTACTTGCTAAGAAGTCGGAAATTTCACCTTTTCGCTAACAGAGCGAATATGCAAATCTTGTTGTGGAAATGGAATTTCGATATTGTTTTTCTGGAATTCATCCCAAATCTTAATTAAAATTGCACTTTTGATATTGGCTATTCCATTTTGTGGATCACTTATCCAACAGTTTAATACAAAATTTACAGAGCTGTCACCAAATTCAGTTAATAAAACCTTAGGAGTAGGATCTTGCAAAATACGAGGTAGTTTTTGGGTTACTTTAAATAAGATATCCATCACCTGATGTATATCGGAATTGTAAGATACACCTACTTCCGCTTTGAAACGTACAAAATTATCACTATGCGACCAATTTACTACTTGGTTGGTTATCATATTCTCGTTGGGTATCAAAAACTCCTTTCCATCTCGCGAAATTACTGATGTATAACGAGCTCCCATCTTATTTACCCAACCAAACGTGTCTTCTACTTCTACCACATCACCCGGTTTTATCGACTCATCCAATAGCAAAATCAGCCCGCTTATGAGGTTGGAAACTACTTTCTGCAATCCAAAACCAACACCAATACCAATAGCTCCGGTAATAAAAGCAAAAGCAGTAAGTTTTATTCCTAAATTAGAAATAATAATAAAAAATACTATAACAAAAAGCAGCACCTTGCTAACTTTGTTCAGCAACACCTGTAATGATGATTTTAGATTCTTGGAATGGAATAAACGATATTCAATAAACTGACTAATCCTAATTGCCAGCCAGCTCAAAAATAATACCATGAAAAATGTTTTTATTAGTAACCAAACGGAAATATGCGAACCAGAAATATTTATAGCTAAAGAATCTAAGAAGGATATTAGGCTTTCTAATTTTCCTATGCTATGAAATATAGCGGCTACCCAAGCAAAAAACAGTACAATTTTTTTTATGATAACATTTTTAATAAAAAAGGTAACTACTCTAATTACAATAAGCACAGCCATAAGCGATAAAAATATATTGAAAAGCTGACTGGGTATTTGCAGAGCCATTAAAATATTTTCAGTTATAAACAACAAAATATAAGCTACTAACGGAAAGGTAATGCTTTGTAAAAATCTTATAAATATGGAAGCAGTTTTATCTTTTTTTGCAATAAAATTTCTTAAAATTCTACCTATGAAAAAACTTAAAGATAAAATTCCGATGATAATAAGCGCTTGAAAGAGAAAATTAACATCTTTTAGATTATCCCAAACTATATTCCATAGTTCAGTTAACCAAACCCCGATTTTTTGTAATAGCTTTTCCATTCTTTCCTCTATTCGTTATGCTCAAATTTTTCTGGAATATTTTTAGGAGTTTCCGCACCCATTTGCTTCAGTTTTTCTACCCGCGAAACCAAATTTCCACGTCCTGTGTGCAGTTTTTTTTCCGCCTCACTATAAGCCTCACGTGCTTTTTTCAAATTAACATCGATTTTTTCCATATCTTTAAGAAAACCTACGAATTTATCGTACAGAAGTCCGCCCTGTCGAGCTATTTCCATAGCATTCTTGTTCTGATTTTCTTGCCGCCAAATATAGGCAATGGTACGTAAAGTTGCCAAAAGGGTAGTAGGACTAACTATAACTATCTGTTTTTCCAAAGCAAATCGATAAAGCTCATTATATTGCTGCATCACCAAACTAAAACTACCCTCTATTGGCATAAACAGCATTACAAAATCAGGACTATTCAAATCTTTTATGCCAGAATAATGCTTTTTGTGTAACTCTTTTATATGGCTTCTTACAGAATTGATAAGCTCTTTTAAATATTTCTTTTGTTCTTGTCCCTCTTCGGCGGCAACCAACTTTTCATAGGCAACCAAAGAAACCTTGGAATCAATTATTATATGCTTCTCCTCGGGAAGTTTTACTACCACATCCGGCTGTAAGCGTTTTCTGTTATCATCAGTAAAGCTAGGTTGTGTATCATATTCGCTTCCTTTTCGTAAACCAGATTCTTCCAAAATTCTTTCCAAAATAACCTCTCCCCAATTCCCCTGAACTTTTACTTCACCTTTCAAAGCTTTGGTAAGGTTATTAGCATCATCACTTATCTGCTGATTTAACTGCTGTAGCTGTTTTATCTGTTCGGTTAGTGAAATATTCGATTTTAAACTTTCTTTATGTGTGTTTTCTACTTTTTCTTCAAATTCTTTTATCTTCTCACGCAGGGGAGTGAGCAATTCCTGTAGATTTTTCTGGTTTTTTTCTGTAAAACGCTTGCTTTTGTCCTCCAAAATCTCGTTTGCCAAATTTTGGAAACTATCCCTAAACCTGGTTTGAAGCTCTTCCAGTTCTGCTTTATTTTCTGCCATTTTTTGCTGTAAATTTTTGTTTTCAGTTTTTATTTGGGAATTAAAATTACTTAAATCCAGTATTTTATCACTCTTTTGATTAATTTCGCTGTTTAGCTTATCTTTTTCCATTTCCAAAAATTCGTTTTGAGTTTTTAATTTGGTATTTTCGGAACTTACTATTTGTAATTCATCTTGTAACCTTTTTATTTCCCCTTCGGTTTTCAGCTTTTTAGTTAGAAAAATACCTACTATTACTGCAGCCAAAATAATTGCTATTGCAATGACCAAAACATCAAACATTTTCACTCCATATCTTGTATTTCTTTTACTACCTTCTGTAGTAATTCCTGTTTTTCTCGGAAAGGTAAAAAGGCACTAACAAAACCATTTACTGCTACTTGTTTAATTTCATTCCAGCCCCAGCTAAATTTTTCTACAGCTGTTATATACTCTTTGCTTAGGGTAGTATTCGATATCAATCTATTATCTGTATTTAAAGTTACACGTAGACCTTTTTTTAGGTAATCTTTTACTGGATGCTCTGCCAAACTTTTCACAGCTTTAGTCTGTAAATTGCTAATCAAACATACTTCTAGTGGAATACGATGATCATTCACATAGTTCAGCAGATCCTCATCTTCATAGAGACGTGTACCATGACCAATTCTGTGAGCACCACATTTATGCAGGGATTGTTTTATACTATCCGCACCAGCTGCCTCACCAGCATGCACAGTTAAGTTCATATTGTGCTCATGAACCAAATCAAAAGCTTTTTTATGCTCGGAAGCGGGAAATCCAGCTTCAGCTCCAGCCAAGTCATAGCCAACCACCCCTTTGTTCTTATATTTCACGGCTAACCTAGCAAGATCATAAGAAATAGAAGGCTTCATATGGCGCATTCCGCAAATTATCACTCCACTTTTCACATTAAATTTCTTCTCGCCTTCTTTCAAACCAGACAAAATAGCATTGTTCACCTTTTCCAAACTTAGTCCTTTTTCGGTATGCAAAATAGGTGAATAGCGTACTTCCATATAAATCACATTTTCAGTTGCAACATCCTCAGCCAGTTCCAAAGCAATGCGGTGCAAAGCTTCTTCTGTTTGCATCACACTGCAGGTTACTTTAAACCCCTGAAGATACTCTTCCAAACTTTCGCACTTTTCATCACAACAAATATATGCCTGCAATTCTTCTTTTTTTGTGGTTGGTAGTTTTACTTTATTTTTTTTAGCCAAATCTAAAATTGTGTTTAACCGCAAAGAACCGTCTAAATGCAAATGTAGATCAGTCTTAGGAATTTTTTTTATTTTTTTTTGCATTATTTCCTCCTAAAGCTTGATTAATATTTTAAATTTAGCTGTCAAAGAAAAACTGCCTAAAAATATCTTGCCACCCAGTATAACATTGCAAAATTAGTCTGGTAAAGGAGAGACGATGCGAACAATAGATGTTAAAATCTTAACCCAAAAAGTTGCGGAACTTTGCCAAAACAGCAATTATTACATTGATCCGCAGGTTATTGAAAAAATCCATTTTTTTAGAAAGCATGAAACTTCCAAGCTGGCAAAAGATATTCTGGATACACTTTTAGAAAACTACCAACTAGCGGCTGAAAAGAAACTGCCAATCTGCCAGGATACAGGCCTTGCTAATATTTTTGTGGAAGTTGGCAGCGAAATACATTTTGTGAATGGAGATGCAAACCAGGCAATACAAAATGGAGTAAAACAGGGATACAAACAAGGTTACTTGCGCAAATCAGTAGTGAGCGACCCGCTTTTTTTAAGGAAAAATACGCAAGACAATACTCCCGCTCTCATCTATTGGGAAATAGTTCCAGGAAATAAGATTAAGCTTACAGTCGCCCCCAAAGGAGCTGGCTCGGAGAATATGAGCCAAATTGCTATGCTAAAACCAACAGATGGAGTTCGGTGTGTAAAAAATTTCGTACTAAAAACCATAAAAGAAGCAGGAGGCAATCCTTGCCCACCCATTATCGTAGGCATCGGCATCGGTGGCAGTTTCGATAAAGCGGCCCTACTTTCCAAAAAAGCTCTGCTATTACCTTTGCAAAAAAATAATAAAGATCCCAAGTTTGCTGCTTTGGAAACCCAGCTTCTAGAAGATATCAACCAACTAGGAATTGGACCGCAAGGATTTGGCGGATTTACTACCGCTCTGAAGGTTAATATCCTACAACAACCCTGCCACATTGCCTCACTACCAGTAGCGGTTAATATCCAATGTCATGTACACCGACATCAAACTGTGGAAATTTAGGAAAACTTTATGGAACATTATTTAACAACTCCCCTGCAGAACGAAGATATAAATAAATTGCAGATAGGCGATAAAGTTTTTATAAGCGGTAAAGTGTACACAGCTCGCGATGCTGTTCATAAAAAATTGATAGAATTATTGGAAAAAGGCCAAGTACTTCCTTTCCAGCTACAAGGTGCCGTAATTTATTATGTTGGCCCAGCTCTAGCTCCACCAGGTTTACCAATTGGTTCAGCTGGCCCCACTACCAGTTATCGCATGGATCCCTTTACACCTACATTGCTTAAAGCTGGAGTAAAAGCTATGATTGGTAAGGGCCCGCGTTCTCCAAAAGTTATTAGCGCTATTAAAAATACCAATTCTGTTTATCTGGCAGCAATTGGCGGCGCCGCTGTGGTAGTGGCGCAAGCGGTAAAAAGCAGTAAAGTTATCGCCTATCCCGAATTGGGGCCGGAGGCTATTTATGAATTGGAAGTGGAAAACCTGCCTTGTTATGTAGCAATAAACAGTTCCGGTAAGAATATTTATGAGCAATGAAATGGAAATTTCTGTCGCCCAACAAAAACCACTTAACTTCCAACAACTGCAGCAGCAAATCATTCCAAAATGGGAAAAATTTCTGGGCAATTGCTCTTCCCTGCTTATAATAGTTAACGACAGCATCCGCACCACGCCCACAGCTCAAATCCTGCAAATCTTGTTTCCTTATATCAAGCATCTTTCCTACCAAATCCTCATCGCTACCGGTACACACAGTGCCCAGACTGATTTAGCGCAGTTAGTAGGAAAAGAATTTGCCCCTAATATAAATAGAATCCATTTTCATGATGCCCTGCGTGACAAAATGTTCTATTTGGGTAAAACCAGCATGGGAACAGAAGTACATTTGAATAAACTCATTCAGGGGTTTACCAAAATTTTGGTGATCGGTTCAGTAGAACCACATTATTTTGCTGGTTTTACCGGTGGGCGCAAAGCCTTCCTACCTGGTACCGCCGCTTACAGCAGCATCCAGCAAAACCATAAACTGGCCTTGCAATCGGAAACAAAATTAGCAAATCTATCTGCTAATCCAGTGCACCAAGATATGCACGAAGCTGCTTGCATGTTGCAAAAAGATATTTTCTCTATTCAAACTGTGGGATACGATAACATAGTAGCGCTGACTGTGGGAGATTTAGAAAACAGCTTTTTAGAAGCAGTCAAAGAGGCTAAAAAAATATTCCTAAATAAACTACCACATAAATTTTTGCTAGTAATTGCTAAAGTGAATCCGCCCTTTTCACACTCCTTGTACCAAGCCCATAAGGCTTTGGAAAATTGCAAACAAGCCCTTAAAGCCAAGGGCACATTTATATTGGAAGCAAGCTGCACAGATGGTGTGGGCAAAAACAGCCGCTTTTGGCAGCTGCTGCAAAAATTTGCAGACCATGAACAACTTTTAGCAAATTGCAGCCAAAATTACGTTTTAGGTGACCACAAAGCGGTGAAAATTTCCGAATTTCTACAAAACAATCATTTGTGGATAATTAGCAAAAACCTGAGAACAAACTCGCAGATAAAAAATTTACATATTTTTTCCAAACTTCCTAAAATAAGCAATAAAACTGAGATTTTAACAATTAACCGCGCTGCTTTGCAGGCAATAATTTAAGAAAATAAAAAAAGTATTTGAAAGTGACGCCTGACAGCTCTTTTTCGACATTAGTATATCGATACTTCATTATCGGATAAGCCGATAAACCAAAGAGGAGATGATATAAATGACGTCTAATTGACAGAGATTGTCAAAGCAATAGAAGTTCTTTATATTTTGATAGAACTGTAATAAAAAAACATAGCTATCGGGAAATATTGGAAGCTTACAATGTTTTATAAAGTAGTCATCCCATTAATCGCAGTGCATACATAAATTTCTTAAAATCTTTCTGCAGCAAGCTCTGAACCCGATCGACAAATACCTGCCCGATGAACTCAGTGAGGCTGGGATCTGCTCAAGCCCCAGATATTTCGTCGTTTGCCTACGTAAGAATTTCTCCACGTTATGCAACATGGCAAGCAATATGACGGGCTTTTTTAAAATTCTGCAAGCTGAAATTCGAGGTGAGTTTTCTCCTTGCTATTCATAAGTTGTCCTTGTAAGGGAACCTACAAATGGTTTGCAGTAAGAGAAAACTACAATTAAGCTAGCAGCAAAAGCTGAATAATTCCTGTCGCAGCAGCTTCCAAACACCAATCTCCAAAAAATCAAAATCTTTTCCTTTACATTTAAACCAGAAATTATCTAAGTTACACTTTTTAAAAACACTTTTTCAGGAGTTAATATGAAAGTATCTGAGAAATTAGAAATGCTGAAAAAGCGTGAAGAAAAAGTTAAACAAATGGGAGGCGAAAAACGAGTTAAGAAACAGCACGATAAAGGCAAACTAACAGCTCGTGAGCGCATCGAATTACTTTTTGATAAAGGCACATTTCGAGAGATCGATATGCTAGCACATCACCGCTCCACCAATTTTGGAATGGACAAGATAGATGTTAATTCAGATGGAGTGATTACAGGGCATGGATTGGTAAATGGCCGTCCTGTTTTTGCTTATTCCCAAGATTTTACTTCACGCGGAGGTTCACTAGGTGAACGTCATGCATCCAAAATCGCCAAGATTATGGACTTAGCACTAAAAGCCGGTGTGCCGGTAGTTGGTATAAACGATTCCGGTGGAGCTCGGGTGGAAGAAGGAATAGACGCCTTAAAAGGTTATGGCGAAATCTTTTTCCGCAACTCACGCGCTTCAGGAGTTATCCCACAAATCTCGGCAATAATGGGGCCCTGCGCTGGTGGAGCTGTATATTCTCCAGCTATGACCGATTTTATTTTTATGGTGAAGAAAAAAAGCCATATGTTCATCACCAGCCCTTATGTAATAGAAACCGTTACCGGCGAAAAAACTACATTTGAAGAACTGGGTGGGGCTATGGTTCATAACACCAAAAGCGGTAATGCCCACTTTGCCTGCGATAGCGATGAAGACGCGATCGAGCAGATAAAAATTCTGCTTAGTTTTCTGCCTTCCAACAATATGGAAGATCCACCCAAGCTTCCTACGGGCGATGATCCTAAAAGAAGCTGTCCTGAACTGGATTCGCTAATCCCAGACAATTCTAAGGCGCCCTACGATATGAAAGACGCCATCCATGCTATATTGGATAACGGCGATTTTTTTGAACCACACGAATTTTACGCTGAAAATGCCGTGATCGGTTTTGGCAGACTAAATGGTCGTGTGGTGGGCGTAGTTGGCAATCAACCGCTTATTTTGGCCGGCTGTTTAGACATAGATGCTTCCGATAAAATTAGCCGGTTTGTGCGCACCTGTGATGCTTTTAATATACCTCTTCTTACTTTCGTAGATGTACCGGGTTATTTACCCGGTCTGCAACAAGAATGGGGTGGAATAATTCGTCATGGAGCTAAGCTGCTGTGGAGCTATTCAGAAGCTACAGTTCCCAAACTCACAGTTGTTACTAGGAAGAATTATGGCGGCTCTTACATCGCCATGAGCTCGCAACATTTGGGTGCCGATATGATATTTGCCTGGCCCACAGCCGAGATAGCTGTAATGGGCGCTCAGGGTGCCGTGAATGTTGTTTCCAGCTATCGTAAGCAAATAAAAGAAGCAGAAAACCCTGAAGCTATGCGACAGGAAAAAATAAAAGAATATGAAGATGCTTTCAACAATCCTTATATAGCTGCCGAACGAGGCTACATTGAAGCGATAATACAACCTCGCGAAACCAGAATACGCCTTATTGATGCTTTGGAAATTCTGTGCACCAAGAGCGAAGCACTTCCACCCAAAAAACATGGTAACATTCCCCATTAGGAACTTCTTATGAATGAAGAAAGAAAAAAGAAACTGAAAGCTGCCATTTTTGGCGCTATTTACTACATAATGGAAGAGGAAGAACAGAAACCCAAAGTAAATCGCTGGTCACGCTTCAGTCGCTTGCAAATAATGCACAACCGCATGCAGGTGCAAATGCGTTCCAACAGAAATTTTTCTATAAAAAGATTTTAATTAACGGAGGTTTGAATGCAATTCGATAAACATGGCGTCTTAAAGATGGCCAAAATGAATTACGATAAAGATCGTCCTGAAGCCGAGAATCCGATAAAGATCCAGGATCTCAGCTTCCGAGATGGTCACCAGAGTATTTTTGCCACCCGCGGCCGTACCGAAGATATGCTGCCAGTGGCAGAGATGATGGACGAAGCCGGATTTTATTCCATGGAGATGTGGGGTGGCGCAACTTTCGATACCATGCACCGCTACCTGAACGAAGATCCCTGGCAAAGAATTCGCACTCTGAAAAAATATATAAAGAAAACACCATTTTCCATGCTGCTGCGCGGCCAAAACCTGGTGGGCTACAGAAACTATGCCGATGATGTGGTGGAAGCTTTTGTTCAGCGCGCCTGCGATAACGGAATAGATATTTTCCGCGTGTTCGATGCCCTAAATGATTTTAGAAACTTTGAGACAGCTGCCAAGATAATAAAAAAGAACGGCAAACATTTCCAGGGTTCCATCTGCTATTCGCTAACAGAACCGCGCATGGGCGGCGACACCTACAACCTGCAATATTATTTGAATAAAGCCAAGGAATTGGAAGAATTTGGCGTAGATTCTATCTGCATTAAAGATATGGCCGGTTTGGTAAGCCCCTACGATGCTTACAACCTGGTTCGCGCCCTGAAACAACAGACCAATATTCCCATTCACCTGCATACTCACTTTACTTCGGGTATGGGCGATCTGGCCCTGCTGAAAGCTGTGGAAGCAGGCGTGGACATCATCGATACCTGTATGTCACCCTATGCTTACCGCACTTCCCATCCGGCTATCGAGCCTTTGGTTATTACCCTTTTGGGGACTAACCGCGATACCGGTATGAATGTGGAGCATCTGGCAAAAATTAGCGCTGAAATGGAAAAAATAATCCCCAAATATAAACATTTTGCCGATTCTACCAAATTCTCGATAATAGACACAAACGTTATACTACACCAAACTCCGGGCGGAATGCTTTCCAACCTGGTGAATCAATTACGCCAGATGAATTCGCTGGATCGCCTGAACGATGTATTCCACGAACTTCCTAAAGTTAGAAAAGACTTGGGACAGGTACCTCTGGTAACCCCTACCAGCCAAATCGTGGGAATTCAAACGGTGAACAATGTACTTTTCGATAAAGGAGAAGAAGAATACTCTTCCATTACCGAGCAAGTGAAAGACCTCTGCTTCGGGCTTTATGGCCGCACTACCAAGCCTATTAATAAAAAAGTTCAGGAAAAAGCTCTGAAGAACTATCCGCGCGGACAGGAACCTATAAAATCTCGCCCTGGCGATATTCTGGAACCAGAGCTTCCTAAAATAAAAGAACAGGTAAAAGACCTGGCCAAAGATATCGATGACGAGCTGATAGTTGCCTTGTATCCAGTTACCGGCAAGCGCTTCTTGAAATGGAAATACGGCAAAGCCGAAGTTCCCAAAGAAGCTAAGCCCAAAACTATGGAACAGGTGAAAGCCGAAGAAGAGCTGATACGCAAAGCACTCTCGGGCGAACTTACCACCAAAGCCAAGAAAGATAAACCCGCCAACCTGCGCAATTTCGATGTTTACGTAGATGGCGAATATTTCGAGGTGGAAGTAGCTGACCCCAATGCTACTGCTATGGTAGCTGGACCCCGCCGCAAAGAGAAAAAAGCGGATGAGGACGAAGGCGGCATCGGCGCTCTGCAGGCTCCTATCCCTGGTATGATAGTGGAATATAAGGTGAAAGAGGGCGACGAAGTACAAAAAGGCGACACTGTGGTAGTTCTGGAAGCTATGAAGATGTTCAATAATATGGAAGCACCCATCTCCGGTGTGGTAAAAGAAACAAAATTCGACGAAGGTGAATCGGTGGGTAAAGGCGATATCCTGCTGGTGATAGAACCCAAAGAATAAATAAGAAAAATAGAGAAGAGAAGGGAGCATCAAGAGGTGCTCCCTTTGTGTTTCCAAAAATAATTTACATTAGTTAATAATTAAAATCTTGACAGCTATTACTTTATTACAGAAAGCTAAATAAAAAGTAAATGGGTTATTTATGAAAGTTATCAAAACTCCCTGGAAAAAAGAATTTCTCAATTTAGTACAACAAACAGAAAAGACAATTAAGATCACTTCCCCATTTGTAAAAGAAAATGTATGTGATGATATCTTGAATATTAAAAAGAAAAATGTAAGATTGGACTTAATAACATCTTTTAAATTGATGAATATATATTCGGGATCATTAGATATTGGAGGTTTAGAAAAAATATTAAAATCAAATGGAAATGTAAGAAACCTATCTAGAATACACTCTAAAATATTTATTTTTGATGATAAAAAAGCAATTATTTCTTCTTCAAATTTAACAAATGGCGGTCTATTAAATAATTTTGAATATGGCATATATTCTGATAACATTAAAACTGTTGAAATAGTTAAAAATGATTTTGAAGCCTTATTTCACAATGAAAATATCGGAGTAATTAGCGAAAATAATATTGTTGAAGTACGTCAATTATTGTCAAAAATGCCCAAAATAAAAAAAATCAGTATACCAATAATAAACATAGATAACCCTGAAGATAATTTTGATATAATTGATTTACCGGATGAACTTATTTCATCAACTTTGAGAGGTTGGAAGTTTGAGATTTTTATATGTCTTGAGCAAATTCCCAAAAACATCTTTAGTCTTCAAGATATTAACAAATTTGAAAATCATTTAAAATCCATTTATCCAAATAATCATCACATTTTAGATAAAATAAGACAACAACTTCAAAAATTAAGAGATCTAGGATTACTAGAATTTTTAGGCAATGGTGTTTATCGAAAGCTGTGGACTATAAATAGAAATTAAAAAAGATTGTTAACTATGAAATTTATAAATAAATGGGTAATTGGCAAATCAGTTTTATGTGAAGGCACTTCTATTCCTTACATTTTTCAAAAACAATTCTTAGACAATTTGGATACCCAGGTATTAGTTGGAAATACAAAAC
>JAXHUB010000145.1:0-3366 GCA_034189845.1 Candidatus Cloacimonadota bacterium
CGATCATAAGTTTGAGGAGATAATTAACTTCGGTTTGTGAACGACGCCAATTTTCGGTAGAAAAAGCATATATAGTAAGATATTCTAAAGCTATTTCACCACTAATTTCCACGATTTGTCTAACAGTTTCCACACCCTTTTTGTGACCAATAACTCTCTTAAATTTATGTTTTCTTGCCCAGCGTCCGTTTCCATCCATAATTATGGCAATATGTTTGGGGATGGGATTTTTTTTTATTTCCCGTTTTAGTTGTTGTAATGTCATTCGTTTTCCTTTTTTGCCCTATATTTCAAAAATACATTTATAAATTCGGTTATATCTCCATCCATCACAGCAGAAGTGTTACCAGTTTCATGATTTGTACGGTGATCTTTCACCATTTGATAGGGATGAAAAACATAAGAACGAATTTGATTTCCCCAGCCAATTTCTGATTTCGCATCTTCCAATTTCTGGCGTTCTGCTTCTTTTTGTTCCCTATAATGTTGATAGAGCCGTGCCTTTAAAAGTTTCATTGCTGTTTCACGATTTTTTATTTGGGAACGTTCGTTTTGGCACTGTACAATAATATTGGTTGGCAAATGAGTAATACGCACAGCAGAATCGGTAGTATTTACATGCTGTCCTCCAGCACCACTTGCTTTATAAGTATCAATTTTTATATCTTTGGAATTTATTTCCACTTCGATATCATCTTCTACCATAGGATAAACAAAAACAGAAGCAAAAGAGGTCTGTCTTTTTCTCTGAGCATTGAAAGGTGAGATTCTTACCAGACGATGAATACCTATTTCACATTTTAAGTAACCATAGGCATATTCACCATCAATTTCCATAGTAACACTTTTAATCCCAGCTTCTTCTCCTGGTTGGTAATCAATTATCTTTTTGGAAAAATCCTGTTTTTCTGCCCAGCGGTTGTACATTCGGAAAAGCATTTCTGCCCAATCTTGTGATTCAGTTCCCCCCGCCCCAGGATGAATAGTAAGAACAGCACTGTTTTTATCCATTTCTTCACTTAGCAAGAATCTAGTTTCTGCTTTTTCTATAAACTTTTTATATTCTTTTAATTTGGAAACGGCTTCTTGTAATAGTTCCTTATTTTCTTCTTCTTCCAAAAGTATTTTGAAAGTTGTTAGATCTTCTTCGATCTCTTTAATTTTTTTATATTCGTTTTTTTTATCTCTAAGGTTGCTAACTTCCTTGGTAATTTGCTTAGCTTTTTGGGTATTATCCCAAAAGTCAGGTTCTTTCATCTTATTTTCAAGCTTAGAAATTTGATCTTCTAAAACTTGCGGGTCAAAGTAACCTCCTGATTCCCTGAATTTGCTCTATCAACTTATCTACTTCTTTATAAAAATCGTTAATTTCCATTTTTTCTCCTTAAACTTTTATAAAAATCTGCCAGGAAGCAGATTATGTTTAACCTCTTCATTAAAATATCTGTCGGTCATAGTTGCCAAAAAGTCCCTTACCTTTTCCGCATTGGAAAATTTTTCACAGTACCCCGAACTTTTACGGTTCAAAAAATGCTTGAAAATTTTAGAATTATAATTATCTTTCTCAATATCTTCGATATACTGTTTAAATAGAATTTCTGTACTGCGATTGATAATACGTTTTGATTCTTTCACACTAGCATTTTTATATATTTTTTCATAATTAAATTTTTTAAGTTTAAGTAGATAATTGGAAGTTTCTTCGTCAAAAGATATATAATTTTTCCCATAACTATTTAAAATAACACTTTTTACTAAAGTATCGATAATTTTGCTATTGCTATCTCCCAAATATTCTACACAATCTTGGGGTAGATCTTCTCGTTTTAATATTTTGTATCGGATAGCATCTTCAATATCTTGCCCAATATAGGCAATTGTATCGGAAATGCGAACCACACAGCCTTCCAAAGTAACCGGCATCCAACTAACTTTTTTCCCTTCCTTCATATTTTTGATGTAAGCTTGGATATCTGCTTCAGATTTATCCTTCTGCGGTATCAATTTTGTATTGTGAACCTCGCCATCATGAGAAATTATCCCATCTCTTACCTGGAAAGTAAGGTTTAATCCATTTCCACGGTTGGAAATATGATCAACAATATGCATACTTTCAATATTATGATGGAATTCACCTATTCCATAATGCTGACAAACTTTGCTAAGCGCAACTTCACCATCATGTCCAAAAGGAGTATGTCCCAAATCATGACCCAAAGCTATAGCCTCGATAAGCTCGGTATTCAAATGCAGATTTTTTCCAATAATACGCGAAATCTGTGAAACATAAGTGGTATGTAGACTGCGATTACTCATCTCTTCATCGAATAGATTGGTGAAAGAGAACACCTGGGTTTTTCCTTGATAACGACGATAAGCTCCGCTATAGAGAATTCTGTCTCTGTCTATAGCAAACTGAGTTCTAGTGTAATCGGTATCTTCTTTTTTCAATCGATATGCTTGATCATTGTGAGTAGCATATTCACTTAAGTTATCATCTATGATTTCGATATTTTTTTTGTATATTTCTCGCAATTTTACTTTATCCATTCTATCTTACCTTTTTAAACTTCATAAAAATAGGCTCATTACCTTCCATTCTCTTAATTTTTTCAAAATATGTTACAATATGCCCTTCAAAAGGAATTTTTGTATATCCTTCTTTGTATTTGCTAAGAAAATCGTTCCGCGCCAAGAACTTGGTAATGATCCAGCGGGCATATTCTTGGTGGTCGGTAATGATCTGCAAAATTCCATTCGGTTTTAATAT
This sequence comes from Candidatus Cloacimonadota bacterium, assembly GCA_034189845.1. Taxonomy (GTDB): domain Bacteria; phylum Cloacimonadota; class Cloacimonadia; order Cloacimonadales; family TCS61; genus JASUTE01. The sequence continues at coordinate 2,771 of JAXHUB010000145.1, forward strand.
TCTATTTAAAATATCGATAAAATCTTCTTGCAACAACCTTCTTTTATGATGCCTTCTTTTCGGCCAAGGGTCTGGATGATTAAAATAGATCATCTCAAAAGAGTTTGGTGGAAATATCTGGCTCGTTTCCGAATCAACGAACATCTGTAGCAGTCTTACATTGCTGTGTTGCTGTGGTTCTAACTTTTTTAGTATGCTTTTTACTCTTTTGGGCTTCGCTTCTATTCCCAAAAAGTTTTTATCCCATTTCACACGGGATTTTATAGCTAAAAATTCGCCCTTCCCGCAACCAATTTCCATATGTACTGGTGCTGAATTACCGAAAATTTGCTGAAAATCTAGCATTTCCTCTTTAATTAAAAATAAATCACTTTTTTTGTTTAAATCCATTTTCCACCTTTTTGAACAAAAAAAGGAAGTGTAAGTTATATGTCAATATCAGATTAACCACCCATCAGATAATTGCTTATTTTATAGGGAATTTCGATAATTTTATTCATTATATTTAGCAGCTGTTTAGATTGTTAGAAAATTAAATGTAATATTATAAGACTATTCCAAAAATTGGTTGCCTAAAAAGCCATATAAATAATTCT
>JAXHUB010000146.1:0-4834 GCA_034189845.1 Candidatus Cloacimonadota bacterium
TGCCAATTCTCCTAAATTACTAACTACCTCATTTATACGGTTTCGCTCTCTTACAATTTCAATATATTCATATGGGTCGGTATTCTCTTTTTTCGATTCATATAAAGGAGTAAGTTTTCGGGTAATTTCTTCAATATTGTCTTTCTGATGGACTACTTCATCCTCCATTTTTTCAATTACGTTATTGAAGGCGAACATAGGACTTATTGCACTAAATTTTTTGATCTTTCCAGGAAGTTTTGTGGCAAAACCTTTTTTAATTAAACTGTTGAGAATCTCATATACACGGGTACGGGGAACATTTGCTATAGAAGCCAATTCTGAAGCATTGAAAAATTTCTTTTTTAATAAAAAAAAGTAGGCTTTAGCTTCATATTCAGTTAGCCCAATTTCTTTTAACTTTTCAATATAGTTTTTCATCCCAATCCTTTTGTAACTCTTCAGTGACAATACAAATAAACGAGGAAACATTTGTCAACTTTTTTGTTGTAACTGTATAGTTACAAAAAGGTAGTTTGGCGCTAACTTGATGTTATTTGATAAATTACGCGGTTTTACATTTTTAGATATTGAGAAAGTGAGATAGCATTTTGGAAGTAGGTGTCAAAAATTTGACGGAAGAATTTTGCTAAATCGGGATGTTCTATAATCATAGAAGTAAGACTACTTTGGTGCGAGATGGGATCGGGCAAGCTTAAGATAATAGTTTTGTTATCGAAAATTGCCAACTTCACTGGGATTTCTTCAGCAATCCTAATTTTGGCACCTGCCTGTTGCCACAATCGCATAAATTGTTGGTAGTTTTTATTTTCCATATCACTTTTTTCTGCCAGCAACTTATACTTTATTCCCTCAATGTAGTTCAAGCTGCCTCTTGCCACAATTTTATCGAAGTCCACAGCATAAGGAGCTCTATTCATAGTTACTATTTCGTTTTTTGTTTTCTCGCCCAGTTCATTCATTTTTTCGTTAATTCTATTTGGTTCGCGCACTATTTCGATATAATCCAAAGGATCGGAATTTTCCTTCTGTTTATCGAAAATAGGTAAAAGTTGCTGTGAAAGTTCTTTTATTTCGCTTTTTTGTTGATCAAAGTTTTGTTCTAAGGTTAAAACCATGTTTTGAAAAGCGAATTCGGGACTTATAGCACTGAATTTCCTAACTTTCCCCGGTATTTGGGTAACAAATCCTTTTTTGGTCAGAGTATTTAAAATTTCATAAATACGCGTTCGAGGCACTTTGGCTACTCTAGAAATTTCCGAAGCAGTAAAATATTTTTTTTTCAGAAGATGATAATATGTTCGGGACTCATATTCGGTGAAACCAATTTCCTTTAATTTTTTAATTATACTCGGCATCTTTTTCCTATTTCAAAAGCAACATTTTCCCGTTTTTATCATAGTTTTCTGTTTGGAAATGATAATAATAGATTCCACTACTAACTTCTTTATCATTTTTATCTTTACCGTTCCAAAAGATATTATGAACTCCAGCAGAAAGGTGTTGTAGAGAAAAACTTTTTACCAACTTCCCTTTCAAATTATATATTTCCCATTTCACATTGTTAGTTGGTTTTTCCAAATAAAAATGAATACTTGTAGTAGGATTAAATGGGTTAGGATAATTACCTAGCACCCTTGTTTTTTTATTAGTGATTCCATCGTTATTACTACTCATATTTATACTAATAGAATTTGAGGCAGCTGATTCGGCATAGTAGTCATTTCCGTCTGTGTAAATTGCAGTAACATAGTAAACCAGTTCTTCTTCCGGATATTCGGAATCTGCATACCATTTGGTGGTGACTTCAGCAATAATTTCTTCGTTTCTGTATAAATTGTAATGGTCTATCTGGACATTTTTGTCATAATCGGGTGCTTCCCATTGTAATATGATATTCGATAAATTTATAGTAGCGCTTAAACTTGTAGGTGCAGGTAGATTAATTTCTACTTCAGCAATATTTGAAGCATCGGTTTCCTCACCATCATATACAGCAGTAACGTAATATTGATAATTTCCTACTTCCAAAAAATCATCCAAATAAGTAGTTTGCAACCAGGGTTCAGCTTCAACGGTGTCTATAAGTTCGTCATTTCGGTAGATTTTAAACTCTTGCAAGCTACGAATATTTTCTATTTCCCAGTTTAATTCCACATTTACTATGTTTTCCACTTCTGCGTTTAAGTTTGAAGGAGGAGTCATGGCAGCTATTTCACGGGTTGTTAGTGCTTTTATACAAAAATTGGCTGTTCCATTCCAATCTGAATTATCAAATTCATAATCTTGCAAATCATGCCACGTTCCATTATCTAAATAGTAGCTTTCTCCTGCTGCTGCACTAGATTCCACGGTAGTTCTATATTTTGCTCCCAGCAACACAGGTACTTCTGAAGTTCTATCTATTGCGTGTGCACCTGTCAGAGTTATCTGCACATAAAAATCCTCACCGGCAGTAAGTTCCAGAACTTCATTCAATTCTATAGTATGAACTCCCCGATAATCTACAACCCCCGTTTGCTCTAATAGTAAATTTGCAGGTTCATCAGTAAAGTCATCGAATATTTTTAAAATGTAGCTTTCTTCATCTATCATTGTAAAGAAACTCACGGCGCTCAAGCTTTCATCTTTTTCCGCTGTAAAAGCGTTCATAGCCACTAAAATATCATCCAGCGAAGAACGCCAGCCATGGTAGTCGTGATAATAAACTTTATCATAAGGCATCGGCTGTACATTTTGAAAGGAAACTGCACCCATTTCTGGGTGATGACCGGCATGTTTATCATAATAGGAAATCCAAAAATATCCATCATCTCCCCAACTATCACCCCAACTGTTTTTACACAACCACGCACCTGGCTGTGGTGCTTGAGTTTGTTTGTTATCATCCCAGCCTACAATAGAGATAGCATGATTTGGTTCTAAATTGCTGCTAGGTGGCTGATAATGAATATTATTACTAATAAACTGCCCATCATAGCACATACAGGTTCCCATCACACCAAATTCCATAACTTTATTCTTAATCAAATCGATATTTTCCAAATTTTCGCCCACAGTATACCATTCAATATTGCCAGCATAATAGTGGTGGTAGTCACCAGAATTTCTGGCTGGAGGTGAGTCGTAGGACTGACCATCGATATTTCTAACGGCGCCTTCCCCGCGCGCAATGTATGCTGAGGTAACACGATAATCTCCCCCTTGATGAACAGTCAGTCCACTTCCAGTAGGTGGCTGCAAATCATCGTTGTTATGTTGGTTAAAGCCGTTCCACCAATCTAAATGGTATTCTGCCAGATCGGGTTCGCCCTCTTCTCCAGCAGCAGTCCAATTGCCGTTCATTAGCAAATTACCTTCCATAGCTGCCATGGAACCAAAAGTCCAACATGTCCCGCCCTGCTGAGATTTTACAGAAGTCACATAATTTCCACCGTTAAAATCTCGCAGATCAAAAAAAGATGGTGGATCATCGGCAAATAAATTGCTTACTAAAAAAAAACCTATCAATATCAAAATTCTTCTCATTTTTTTCTCCTACTTATATTATTTTTTCAAATTCTATTGAGGAAATTGCAAGGCAAAACTAGCACATTCATCTTTATTAGTCACCTTTAATTTTCCATCAAAAGTTTGTTTCATTATCATTTTGCTCATATGAAGGCCAATACCTGTTCTCTTTAAATCTTTGGTTGTAAAATAGGCTTCAAATATTCTGTCTTTTATACCATCAGGTAAACCATCGGCATTATCTTCTATTTCTAGAACAATATTATTATCATTTTTAGAAGTTTTTAGGTAAATCTCAGGTTTGTCGATTTTATTTTCCAGCAAAGCACCTTTGTCATTATTAACAATATTTATAATTACTTGAATAAGTTCATTGCCCATAGAAGCAGCGATAAGTTTTTTGTCTGTTCTTACACCAGAAAATATTTTAGGATAAAGTTGTGCCATTATAAATTGAGTGACAGCGCTGGCAAAATGCTCTTGCGCTACATTAACTCGTTCAATTGCCATAATCGTCCAATTCCCTTCTGAACCGACTCAAAAACTTCTAAATAAATATCCTTAACCGATTCGCCCTGTTCTACAGCTTGTAAAATTAGCTGGCTGGCTTGTTGTCTATTGCCTTGTAGAAGATAACTTAAATATTTGTCAGCTATATTGCGTAATGGATTATCTTTGTAAAAAAACGAAGTAGGCTTGTTAGCAGGGTGTTTCAGCCTTTTTACTGACATTTGAAAAAAATCATCTAACTCTGTTGTTGCCAGTTCTTCTCGAACAGCTTTTTGCAAATTTTCAATATTTTCTTTTATATCAGTATCATTCATGACAATGTTATTCAAAATAATTCGAACCCAATCGATATAATCTATAAAAAGTTCTGGAGAATTATTTTGTACAGCTTCAGCCAAATAATCACGAAGTTTTTTTAGGTCTCTAAGAGATTGGGAACTATCTGGATTTTGGAACTTGTTCGTTAAAATTGGTTGATTTTTATATATTAATTTCAGAGCTATAGAAGCTATCTGATCTTTTTTTTGTAATAGCTCTCTTGATATTCGCTGGTGGTTCATATCTCTCCCTATATTTTGATTTAGCCAAGTCTATTTACTTTATAAAATATCCCATAGTCAATATTTTGTCAAATAAAAAAGCCGACTTTTAGCAAGTCGGCTTAATTAACTATCTATTATTATTTTTCCGGTTTCATCTGCGGAAACAAAATAACTTCTTTGATGCTTGTGTTTTCTGTAAACAGCATAATAATGCGGTCGACTCCTATCCCTAAGCCACCGGTAGGTGGCATTCCATATTCCAAAGCTTCTAA
>JAXHUB010000147.1:0-2375 GCA_034189845.1 Candidatus Cloacimonadota bacterium
CAATTTCAAGAGATTGTGCAAACCATAACAGATATCTCAGATTCTGCCTATCATAAAATGATAACTGATTCTAAGCAATACGATTTTACATCCAAATACGATTTTTTTTCCTATATAACTCAGCTTTTTAGTAAAAAGAAACTTTATAAACCCAAAACCCTGCTCATCTATGAATGTCATTATTTAGATGAATATTCCAAAGATTTTTTGCAATATCTTTCACAGTATGTACCCAATAATCTTTTGAACATAGTAGCTTTTACACGACAAGAAACTTTCACTTTCTCGCAAAAAATCAAGATAGATCCCATCGATAAGAATATTTTAAAACAGATCATAAAGGAGTTTTATTGGCAAGAAAAATACGATTATGAAAATAAAAGCGAGATTCTCAGTAATATTGCTCAGGGCAATATTTATATCATAGAATACATTTTAGAAAATTCACTAAAAAAAGGGAAAAAGATCGATTTTAATTCATATATAAACGAGAAATTAGATTTTGATTCTATTTATTTACAACGGATAAAGGAGTTATCGGAAACAGAACTTGAATTACTGATATTGATCTTTCTGATGGATACCAGAGCTACCAGAGAAATTTTAAAAAAAATCTCTATCGATGCTGATAAAATTACAGATAAACTGATACAAAGAAATTTGGTCACTTTTTTTAATGGTTTTTACACGGTAAAACGTGTTATTCCAGTAAAAAAGAAATTTCTACAATTACCAGTAGAAAAGCAAAACGAACTTTTCAATAAAATTAGACAGAAACTTCCGAAAGAACTTCGCATAGACTATTGCCTGGAGTTGTCCAATTGCCAAACAGAATTATTAGAAGGTCGTATTCAGGGTTTAAAACCACTTCATGATTATAGATCAATAATTAAAATTTATGATCATATTTTATCTAAGACAACTGAACAAGAAAAAAAGCTGCAGCTATTAAAAGAACTGGGATTATCTAATTTGAAATTAAATGAGTACCAAGAAGCTTCTGGTTATTTCCGTAGAGCTCTGAAAATTAGTATAAATATGAAAAAACCGCTTGAAGAAATAATTTACCTGCTTGCATACTCTCTTACTTCAATGAATTCATTTTCCCTGGCTTTGGAAATTATTAATAAATACTCACCAAAAAAAATTGTTCCCTACTACAAATGGAAGTTACTCATGCAAAAAGCCGAAATCTATACTCAGATGGAAAATTTTGACCAAGCACTTCAATTGATAGAGAAAGCAAGTAGGCTAGCTACACAAACAGAAGAGAGCAAACTTCGTTCTATTCGCCAAGGTGATTGCAAAAAACAGTTTGGTTTAATATATTATTATAAGAATGAATGGAATAAGGCGCAAGAAGCGTTTAAAGAAGCAGAAAAGCTTTATCTCTCGCAAAATTATAAAAAAGGATTGGCTGCTATTTACAACAATCTTGGTAGTATAGCTATGTTGCAAGGGAATTGGAAAGATGCGGAACAACTATTTTTGAAAAGCCTAAAATATGAAGAACAGCGCTACAACCTAAATGGAATATCAATATGCTACAGTAATTTAGGCAGTTTATTTGAAGATCAAAGCAATTATACCAGGGCATTAAAATATTTAAATAAAGCTTTGGAAATTCAAAAATTGCTTAATGATAAATATAAAATCACAACTTTTTACTATAATATTGGGATAACCTACATGGATAATAACCAATATGAAAAAGCTTCAGAAGCTCTTCATCACTCTTTGGAAATTGCTCTTAAATTCAACCTGTTTAGAAGTGTAGATGCCGCTCTGAACTGTCTGGGCGCTTTATATTTCAAATCGGGTAAATGGACAAAGGCAATCGATTATTATGAGCGCGCTATTCAAAAATCGAAAGCCAATAATTTTAAAGAAGGCCTTTGCCAATCTTATAACAATTTAGGTGAACTTTATGAAAAACGTGGCGAATATGCTTTAGCATACGATTTTTATAGCAAAAGCCTCGAGCTGCTTTCCAGTATTACCGATGATTTTATGAAAGCAGAAATCTATGGAAATATTGGAAGTGTACTTACCCATCTTCATAAATTTGGCGAAGCTTATGGATATTTAGTAGAAAGTTATGATTTTTTTAAGACATTGAATGCCAAAGATGAAATTTTGGAAGGAGCTCAAAAGCAAGCGTTCTATTTTATTCAAACCAGAAACTATGAAAGTGCTAATTATTATTTAGAAACAGCCTTAAAATTGGCAGAAAAATTGAAAAATGAAAACCAATTGGGACATTGTTACTATTTAAAAGCTCTTTTAACCAAAAATAGCGATATAGATAAAGCATTGGAATATCTGAAAAACTCTATTGAATTTTTTATATTAGCTGATAACAATTTCGATTGGGC
>JAXHUB010000148.1:0-4577 GCA_034189845.1 Candidatus Cloacimonadota bacterium
TGCTAATACACTGCATATCATGTGAAATGATAATAGAAGTAAGCTGGTAGGAGTTTTGCAGCTTTAAAATTAATCTGGTAATTTCATCTGAGATGATAGGATCTAAACCTGTAGTAGGCTCATCATAGATTATATATCGAGGTTGACGAATAATAGCACGAGCCAAAGCAACCCTTTTTTTCATACCACCACTTAGTTGGGAAGGCATTTTGGTTAGTACCGATTCTAATCCAACTAATTTGAGGTTTTGTTTTACCAGACTATAGATCTCTTCTTCGGTTTTGTTGTGATTTTCATAAATGGGAAGAGCTACATTTTGGAAAACATTGAGAGAATCTAAAAGTGCTGATTCTTGGAAAAGCATCGACATTCTTTGACGTATTTTGTTGAGCTCTTTCTTATGTAGGTTGGTTATTTCTTTGTTGTCGATATAAATCTTACCACTAGCAGGTTGAAAAAGGCCCTCGATGGTTTTCATCAAAACGCTTTTCCCGCAGCCGCTTTGTCCCACTATGCTGGTTATCTGATTTTCTGGAATTTCCAGGTTTATATCTTTCAAAACTAGTTTATCAGCAAAACCTAAGTTTAAATTTTCTATTTTTATCATACTTTTTTTCTTATTTATTTTTTCAGCTATCAGTCAATGAATATTTTTTGAAAAAAGGCAAAATAAGTTGTTCGCTTTTATTTTTCCAAACCAAATTGGAAACACTTATTCCAAGCAGGCGTACTTTTCTTTGTGGTTTCAAGTGCTGGTTTAGAATTTTTTTGCTGGTAGAAAAAATAAAATCTTGGGTATGAAAATTATGGTTAAAGCTAATGCTGCGGGTTTGGATTTTAAAATCCGCATATTTAATTTTTACTGTAATTGTTTTAGCTTTCACCTTTTTTATTTTAAGTCGAGTAGCTATTTCGCCGCTACAGATTCGCAAATATTTATTCATCTCGGTAATATCTTCCAAATCGTATGCAAAGGTATTTTCTTTTCCAATTGATTTGCGAATACGATTTGGCTTTACTGGACGGTTGTCAATTCCTCTTACCACATTGTAAAAATAATTACCTGCTTTTCCAAAATAGCGAATTAGAGCTGGTAATTCCCATTTTAAAAGGTCTTTACCGTATTCTATTCCCAAGCTTTGCATCTTCGTTTTGGTTGCTTGTCCAATTCCGTGAAATTTACCAATTGGCAATTCTTTTAGAATTTTCTGGGCTTTTGGGGGTGTTATGACCACTAAACCGTCTGGTTTTTTCATATCGGAAGCGATTTTTGCTAAAAATTTATTGAAAGATACACCTGCAGAGGCAGTTAACTTTGTTTTTCTATAGATTTCTGCTTTTATCTCTTTGGCTATATCGGTAGCATAATGATTATTCTTTGTAACGTCCAAATAGGCTTCATCCAAGCTCATAGGTTCTACCAGCTCGGTGTAGTTAAAAAAGATATCCAAAATCTGCTGGGAAGCTTCTTTATAAGCATTAAAGCGTGGTCTAACAAAAACTGCTTGAGGACATAAGCGATAGGCCATTGCAGCACTCATAGCAGAGTGGATGCCAAATTTACGTGCTTGATAAGAACAGGTTGAAACTACACCCCTTCTTTTAGGATCACCACCAACTACTACCGGTTTTCCGCGTAGTTTAGGATTATCTCTGATCTCTACAGCCGCAAAAAAAGCGTCCATATCAATATGGATTATCTTTTTTATTCTTTCCATTTGGCTTAAAACTGTCAAGCTGCTTCAAAACGTCAATTAAATTCCAATTCACTTGACAGGAAAATGTAAAAAAATGTGATAAATCATAAAAAAAGTTTGAAAGATGAATTTAAGAAAATTTAGTGCGGAAGAATTACTTTACATAGCTGTTTTTGCTGCTTTGGGTTTAGCAACAAAGCCTATTATAACTCCAGCTGTGCATTTGGTTTCTGCTCCTCTTATGATTCCTGGCGGATCATTGGCTGGCGGATTTTATATGATGTGGCTGGTTATGGCCAGAATAGTTGTGAATAAATTTGGTTCAGCCTTCCTAACAGGATTGGTACAGGCTATTGTCATCCTTTCTATAGGTTTTTTTGGAAGCCATGGAGCAGTTTCTCTTCTTAGCTATACTTTTCCTGGTTTAATAATAGATGTTTTTGCTATATTTTTTAAAAATAAGAAAAATTCAGTGTTCGCACACACCTTTTTGTGCAGTTTAGCAAATATTAGTGGGGCGTTTATTGTTACGATTTTAGTTATGCGACTACCCTTGCTTCCTTTACTTATTTCTCTTCTAGCAGCAACTATTTCTGGAATTATTGGTGGATTGGTGAGCTTCGCAATCATTAAAAAAATGAAGAAATATGATATATTGAGGGGAACATGAAGTTTTTTGTATTTTTTTTATTAGTCTTTTCATCATTATTCTTAAATTGTTTGGAAATAATTACGCCTATAACTTCGCAACAAATTAATTTGCACGAAATCGAGAGTAGTAAATGGGAAACTTTAAAAAAAGAAAAAGAAGACGGTATACAAACTTGGAAGGGCATTCCTCTGAAACAATTGTTAATGCCCTATGTTAGCTACGAAAAAATTGTCTTAACAGCTGATGATGATTACCAGGTGGAATTGAAGCGTGATGATATTTTACAGTACAAATCGATTATTGCCTTAGCTAGAGAACAAGAAAGCTTACCTTATAAGAATCAGTTGATCATTCCAGAAATGAGAGAGATGTTTTGGATAAAAAACATTCAAACTATTACCCTCATTAGCGAATCTGTTAACCCCGCCCTACAGACTGTAATTATTGCAGAAAACTGGTTGGAAAATTTTTCCCAACCGCATCCTATCACTCCTTTTAAAAATAAAAGTGGATACTATTTTGACCAAGTAGCGCGCTCAATACTTCTATTTACAGAAGAAAATTACTGTGTAAAAGCTGTAGATGGGGTGAAGCATAATTTGGATTATCAAAAATACCTTAAAAATGCTGTTTTATCTAAAAATGAAGATGGTTATGACTTGATGAGTCCAGATATGCCGACTGGAATGTGGTTAAAAAAAGTAGCTTATATTAGGGTGTACGATAGGGCTTTGATTTTTACTTCCCAACTACAAACATGGCAAGAAATTGAGGAGCTTATGAGTTTAGATTTTAAACCCAACAGGGTAAAACTAGATGCAAATTTATATGACTATGAGCAAATGGAGAGCATAAATTGGAAAGAATACGAAACTATACAATTTTATTATTAATAATTTTTTTATTTGGATGTAGCAATGAATCATTGCTTTTGGTGGGAAACAAACTGATAGAAACGGAAGCTACTGGAATGTTATCAAGGATTTTAGTAGAAAACGGAATATCTGGGGAATATGTCTTGCTGATTTCAAAAGATGGCCTGGGAGTGCTATTGCGTGCTGCTGATTTCAAAGAAATAGTAATTCATAAAAAAAATAACTGGTACACTACTTCTAAAATATTGCCGCCAACAGCAAATATAAAGAATTTAAGCAAGATTTGTATTTTTTCCAAAAACGATATACAAGCATATAACCAAGGGAAAAAATATTTGCTTAGTGCCTTTCAAATTTATTTACAAAATATGGAATTCCAAGGAGAATCGGCACGAGAGAGTCATTTCATAAAAAAATACAAATTAGTTGAAAAAGACGATTTTTTGGAAGCAGATTCAATATTCTACCAAAATAAGAAGATAAAAATGGAATACTTGAAAAATAAAATAGGATGGGAAAGATGAAAAAGATAATAATAACTCTATTAATTTTAATTTTGCTTTTAGCTGTTTTGTTAGTGATACGCAACCTAACCCAAACGGAGTTCAATGGATTAAGCATAAAGTATTTAGGAAAAGAATTTCAAGTGAAAAACAAACAACTGCGTAATATGGAGAGACAAGTTATTTGGGCTGATGATAAAAAATATGATACTCTACCTTTGCAAGAAGTTTTACAACAATTTCCAATAAAACTAGAAAACATACAAGCAGTTACATTAATTTCTAAAGACGGAGGGGCTCTAAATTTGAAAAATGAAGAGTTGAGTGATGCTTATTTGGCATTAAAAAAACAAAAGAACGAATTACAACTGAGACTGATATTGCCAAAAGATGAGTTTAAACAAAGATGGCTAAAGAGAGTGGTTGAAATTCAGGTGCGTTAATGCTGGAATTATCTGGTATAAGTTTTCGGTTCAAAAAAAAATATTTGATGAAGGATTATAGTCTTTCAGTAAATCCTAGTGAAATTATTTTTTTAAAGGGAGATAGCGGCAGCGGTAAAACCACGTTTTTAAATATAATTGCTACTATCATTCCTCGTTTTATTCATGGTGAATTACAAGGAAAAGTCTTATATCAAAAAACCGATCTGCAGAAAATTGACTTTCCTGAAATAGCAAAATATATTGGATTTCTTAGGCAGCATCCGCAGCAGCAGCTATTTTTCCCAAATGTAGAACAAGAACTTGCCTTTGGACCCGAAAATCTTTGTATACCACCAAAAGAAATTTTAAATAAAATAGATGCGGTTTGCTCTGATTTGGGAATTGCTGATTATCGTTTTGCTGCT
>JAXHUB010000149.1:0-3017 GCA_034189845.1 Candidatus Cloacimonadota bacterium
ATCCTTATAAACCAAACCAATATTGTTTAGTATCAACGCTTGTCCATTAAAATCATTGATCTTTTTTTTAATATCGAGTGCTTTTTGGTAAAAGAATAACGACAAACACAGAAGGTAGATGTAAGAGTAATTTGCGCTTCAAATGTAAGTTTAAAAGAAAAAGTGAAAGCTGGTGAATTCAGAGAAGATCTCTACTATCGACTGAACGTAATAAAAATCGAAGTACCACCTCTTAAAGAAAGACGCTCGGATATTCCTCTCTTGGTTGTACACTTTTTAGACAAATATAGCAAAAAGATCGGCAAGAAAATTAACGGCGTAACAGATGAAACTATGCGCTATTTAATGAATTACGACTGGCCAGGGAATATCCGCCAACTAGAAAATGAGATCGAGAGAGCTGTTACTTTGGCAGACGATAACTCTTTTATAAAAACTTCTGACCTCTCAGAAGAGATCTTTCATTATCAAGAAAATACTGAAACCATCAATCTGTTGGAAAATCAATCTTTAAAAGATGCTGTAGAAAAACTTGAAAAACAGATGATATATAAAATCTTGAAAGAAAACAATTGGAACCAGACTCAAACTGCTAAAAAGCTCGAACTTAGCCGACAAGGTCTTATCAAAAAAATGCATCGGTATGGAATAAAAAAAACTGAGGAATAATGGCATTTTACAATTCTTATGTTGTTCTTGATTTGGAAACCACAGGCTTTAATGTGGGGGAAGATGAAATCATCGAAATTGGTGCTGTTAAATATGAAAACAATAATTTAGTCGATGAATTTTCTGAATTTGTTCATCCCCAAAAGAAAGTTCCTGAATTCATTAAACAATTAACCAACATTACAGACCAGCAACTTGCTGAAGCAGACAATTTGCCTACTGTGATAGAAAAATTTCAAAAATTCATCGGGAACAATTTGTTAATTTGCCATAATACCAATTTCGATATCAATTTCTTAAAAACAAAATTTGATCAAACCTCTTCCCTCCCCTTAATAAATAAATTTATAGACACATTAAAACTCAGCAGAATATATTTGCCCTTCATAGGAAATCATAAACTTACAACTCTTTGCAAATTTTTGGATATTGATCTACAAAATGCACACAGAGCTATCTACGATGCTAAGGCAACAGCAAATTTATTCCAAAAATTAGAAAAACTCATCTGCGAAACAGAATTACCCTTGAATAATCAGTTATTGCAAATTGCTAGAATAGCAGATTTGGAAATAGATTTAGTTAATTATCTGGAAAAAATTGTTCGATATCAACAACACCAAGCTTTACTAAAAAAAAACAAAACAAAAGCAGTTGTAACTAGTAGAAATTATTTAAAACACGACCCAGAAGAATTTACAGAATACACCATCTCGGAGATTTTCGACAAAGATGGTATTTTCTATAATAATTTTAGAGACTACGAATTGCGTAGTGGACAAATGCAGATGGCAGAAGCAGTTCTTGGTAACTTATTAAACGATGAAGTTCTGCTTGTAGAAGCTGGTACAGGGGTAGGAAAATCTTTAGCTTACCTTATCCCGGCTCTTATTCACACTAACCAAAACCAGTGTAAGGTAATTATTTCTACAAATACAAAAAACTTACAAGAACAGCTTTTTTATAAAGACCTGCCTTTGGTTAAAAGTTTGTTGAATTTGCCCTTCGAAGCTGTTCTTTTAAAGGGAAGACGCAACTACCTTTGCCTGAAAAAATGGAATGAACTCATACTTGATCCCGAAAAAAATCTTACCTCATATGAAGCAGCTATAATATTAGATTTGCTAGTTTGGGAAAAATATACCAAGACTGGAGATATTTCCGAAAATTCTTCATTCAACGAAAAAAGACATGCAGCAATATGGAAAAAGATTTCAGCAGACCAACACTTTTGTAATAAACGGAAATGCAAATTTTATAATAGTTGCTACCTTATGGATGTAAGAGAAAAAGCCGAAAATGCTCATCTGGTCATTATAAATCACCATTTGTTGTTGGCAGATTTACAAACAGAAAACTCCGCTCTGGGAAATTATGACTATTTGATCGTGGACGAAGCACATAACCTACCCCACTTGGCTCCAGTGGAACTTGGATTATCTCTTAGCTATGCCGATATTATTAATTTTTTTAACCAAATTTATTCAATTCGTAATAAATTCCAATCTGGTAGCTTGGTATATTTAAAAGTTGCTACACAAAAAAGTAAGTTCAAAGATACTAAAAAAAAGCAGTTACTCGATAAAATTGCAACCATCATAGAAGAAATTGATTCTATAAAACCAAAGTTTAGTACATTTTTCTTAAAAGTAGATAAATTGGTGCAAGAAAAGGGCAGCCACAATAAATTAAGAATACATAATGAAGAAGAATTCCCCATTATAAACGAAGAAATAAAAAATTTGCTATCTGTATGGGAAGAGTTTTCCAACACATTTCAAAACTTAGTAAATATATTTTCCGAAATTGAAAAAAATCTCTTCATTGAATATGAAACTCATTCCGCTAATTTACGCACTATTGAACAAAGAATAGCTGAATACTACAATATTTTGTTCTTTTTTTTTAACCCAACTTGGGAAGAAAACGCATTATGGCTTTCCCATTTCAATTCCACTGATAAAAACTATCCAGCTGGAATTATCAACATGGCTCCTTTGAATATCGATGAAATATTGTTCAATAATCTTTATAATAAAATAAACTCAGCTGTTTTTACCTCTGCCACAATGGCTATTCGCGGAAAATTTAAATACTATGCTTCTCGTATGGGCTTAGATAAATTGGAATACCTGAATGAACTGGTAGTTGAATCACCATTCGATTATCAAAAACAATCCGTTGTTTTGGTTGCCGGTTCTCTCCCCGATCCTAAAGATAAATACTTTACTGATCAAAGTTTGGATATTATAAAAAATTCCATAAATATCATAAAAAAGGGAGTAATGACCTTATTTACCTCTTATCGCGATTTGAATAATGCACATGAATCCCTAAGTAGTGAGGAG
>JAXHUB010000015.1:0-5985 GCA_034189845.1 Candidatus Cloacimonadota bacterium
CAGCCAAGCTTTGTCCCAGTTATAAAACAATAAGTGAGTTCAGAAAAAATAATTTACAGGAATTAATGGAAATATTTCAAGATATTATATTAATAGGTATTAAACTTGGTCTTGTTAAAATTACCGCTATCAATTTCGCCTAAAGCGGCTAACTGAGTTGCATCATCGGGAAAAATTTGATAGCGCTTAGCACCTTCATAGCTATTACTTTGGCTATAATCAACTTGGACAATAATGTTACATTCTTCGCTAAACTCTGCTTCTTTCATTTGTAATATATCTTCCACAGCTCTATCATTTAAGCCGTTATCAGCTGCCATATATATAAGGATAGTCCATTCGCGTGGTGTATTTCCCGAAGTAATATTGAAACAACCGATGATAAATAAAGTAATTATTGGCAGTAAGAAAAAAAAGCGGCGTATAACGCCGTTGGATTTATTATTCATAATTTTGGGCTTGTTCCTCTTTTTTTAAAACTCTAATAGCACCCTGACATAGGGCTTCCATCTCTTTTTCACCTGGCACAATCTCTATAGGAGCTATGAATGAGCATTTACGTTTAATTTGCTCTACCAAATAATCGTTGTAAGCTAAACCGCCAGTAAGGAAAATAAGGTCAACCTTGCCTTCCAATACGGTAGAACAGGCTCCTATTTCCTTGCTAATTTGATAGCACATTGCCTCGAAGATAAGTTTGGCTTTCTTATCACCTTCTTTTATGCGCTTATAAACTTCTCGTCCATCATCGGTATTTAAATAAGCAGTTAATCCACCTTGTTTAGAGAACATTTTTATCATTTCTTTATGTGTATAATCGCCAGAAAAAGCCATTTCTATAACGTCACCTATTGGTAAGGCTCCGCATCTTTGTGGGGAAAATGGCCCCATTCCCAATACTGCATTGTTTACGTCAACGACCTTTCCATTTTTTATAGGAGCTACACTTATGCCGCCTCCCATATGAACTGCTATTATATTGCACTCAGATATGTCTTTGCCTAATTTATTTGCTAATTGGCGAGAAATATAGCGAATATTCAAAGCGTGGAAAAGTGATTTCCTTTCAATTTTAGGATGACCAGAAATTCGGGCTATATCTTCAAATTCGTCTACAGTTACTGGGTCGACAATATAAGCTGGTATGTTATAATCTTTACCAATGGAATCGGCAATAAAGGCCCCTAAATTGGAAGCGTGTATTCTTCCCCACAAATTAGGATTTTTTAGATCTTCTAACATCTTGTCTACAACTTCATAGGTTCCGCCGGAAACTGGTTTAATTAGACCTCCGCGACCCACTACAGCTTCTATACTTTCGGGGGCTATCTCGTGTTTTTTCATAGCTTCTAAAACTAAAGTTTTACGCCACTGGTATTGTTCGATTATTCCATCAAAAGAAGCCAGTTTTTCTCTGTTGTGTCTAAGGGTTTCGGTGAAAAGCGGGGTGGAATCATCATAAACAGCTATTTTAGTTGAAGTAGAACCAGGATTTACTGCTAATACTCTGTAATTCATTGAATTCCTCCAATTATTATTTTATTCAAAAAGTCCTAAGTACAATGGAAAGTCAAACAATTTCTTTAATAATTGTGAACTAAGAATTGGTTTTGTGTCTCTTTGTAGGTAATGTAAAAAAATTAAGAATTCTATTTTATTAAACTGCTTAAAATATTTTTTCAAATCTGACGTAAAAAAGTGTTAAAATTGCTGAATTTTAAAAGGATTGCAATTGATAAAACAGTTGACACAAATAAGCTATCTCAAAATAAATGACAAACCGAGGTGAGTAATGAATATAATAAATAATAATACAGGATGGATAGAAGTTATTTGTGGAAGTATGTACAGTGGGAAAACAGAGGAATTAATTCGCAGGGTGCATCGCGCTGAATATGCTAAGCAAAAAATCCAGGTTTTTAAACCAGAGATCGATGATCGTTATGCAAGCGATCATATAGTATCTCATAGCCAAATGAAAGCTACTTCGGTTAATGTGAAGAATGCACAAGAAATTTTAGCAAAGGTAGATGACGATACCAAAGTGGTAGCAATAGACGAGGTACAATTTTTTAAGAAAAAAATAGTAGATGTTTGCAACAAGCTCGCCGATAATGGTAAAAGAGTTATTGTAGCTGGGTTAGATCAAGATTATAGAGCTAAACCCTTTGGACCTATGCCTGAACTAATGGCAATAGCAGAGTATGTCACAAAGAATTTGGCAATTTGTGTAAAATGTGGAAATCCAGCCAATAGAACTCAAAGATTAACCAAACAAAAAAATAGGATATTAGTTGGTGCTACAGATATTTACGAGGCACGTTGCAGGAATTGTCATGAGGTATTGGAATAATGATTGGAATTGGTAGACTTCTTATAACTTTAGTAAATATTTATGAAATTATTATAATAATTAGGGCTGTAATCTCATGGTTTTCTCCCGATCCCTACAATCCACTTTACCAATTGTTGATTAGGGTTACTGAGCCTGTTTTAAGTAAATTCAGACGTTTAATTCCTACAGCAGGAATAGATTTTTCTCCTATTATCGTAATTTTGTTATTAGATTTAGTTGTAAAGCGAATAATAATCAGTATCTTTGTGGGGTAAGAGATGATCGAAAAATTAAAAATAGCGGCCGATAAACTTTTAGAAGAATTTGGCTTCCAGCCAGAGATAGCTTTTATATTGGGTACAGGATTGAGTGAATTAATCAGCATAATAGAAGAACCAGTAATGGTGGAATATAAAAAAATCCCTGGGATGGTTGTTTCTACTGCTCCTTCACATAAAGGACAATTTGTAGGCGGTAGTGTCGCAGGTAAAAAAGTGGTCTTTATGCAGGGGAGACTTCATTTTTACGAAGGTTACTCTATGCAGCAAGTAACCTATCCAATTCGTCTTCTTAAAACGATAGGTGTAAAAAAACTTTTTATAACCAATGCAGCTGGCAGTCTTAAAAAAGATATGTCGCCAGGAGATTTGGTTCTTCTAAAAGACCATCTCAATTTGATGGGAACAAATCCGCTTATTGGCAAAAATTTGGAAGATATGGGAGAACGTTTCCCTAGCTTGCACCAGCCCTATGATAGGAAAATCCGCAATGAGATAAAAGAAATTTGTTATAACGAAAATATAAAATTTCACGAGGGAGTATATGCAGCAGTAACAGGGCCAAGCTTAGAAACAGAAGCGGAATGCAAGATGTTAACCTATCTGGGGGCAGATATTGTGGGAATGTCTACTGTACCAGAAGTGATAGTGGGTATACACGCTGGTTTAAAAATTGTGGCATTATCGGTGGTTACCAATTACTCAAATCTTTTCCATTCCGAGCAACACAGCCAAGAAGAAATTAGAAAAAACGCTTTGAAAGCAAAACAAAAGATACAAAAGATTATAACTGAATTAGTTAAAAATATATAAGAGGTGTGGGATATGTCTGAAAAAAAATTATCAGATAAAAAATTGAAGAAATATGAAACAATTCTTTTACAGGAAAAACAACAAACTCAGAAGATCATTGATACTATAAACGAGATACAGAAAAAAGGAACAAAAAACGGTTCGGGAGATCTTTCTTCCTATTCAATTCATCAAGCAGACTTAGGTTCTGATACAGATGAGGCAGAAAGACGGGTTTACATTCTGAATAAAGAACTCCAGAATCTTAAATATATCAATGAAGCTTTGAAAAGAATTTATGACAAATCGTATGGGATTTGTGTAATCTGCGGAGATTATATACCAGAAAAAAGATTAAAGGTTATTCCATATGCCAAGTATTGTATAGCCTGTAAGGAAAAAGAAGAGAAACGTAAAAGAAGACGATGAGAAACTTACGCTATTTGTGGCTTTCTTTCTTTATAATTGTTCTAGACCAATTTTCTAAATGGTTTATTAGGAATGCTGTAGAATTTCCCCCTGGTGGATCGATAAAGTTAACACCTAGTTTTTTTTGGATAACACATGTTCAAAATCACGGTGCTGCTTTTGGTATATCTCCTGCACACTCAGGATTCAATAGAGTTTTTTTTTCGGTTGTAACTATAGTTGTTTTAGGTTTGATTATCTATCTATTAAGAAAAACTAATATTAAGACAGAACGCGTAAGTTATGCTCTAATTATAGGCGGTGCAATTGGAAATTTAATTGACAGAATTGTGCTGGGTAGTGTAACTGATTTTTTGGATTTTGATTTTCCAAATTTCATTGCTAAAATTTGGGGAAGTACCAGATGGCCTGTCTTCAACATAGCAGATAGTGCTATTGTAATTGCAATAATTATTTTAATAGCACAAATGGTACTGGTTAGAAATAAAGCGGAGGAAAAATGAAAAAATTTATTATTCTAATTGCTTTAACATTTGTTTTCTGTGTCCTTTATTCCGATTTATTTTTTTCGGAATATATAGAAGGGAGTAGCAATAATAAAGCACTAGAGATCTACAACCCAAACGAAGAGACTGTGGATCTTTCTAATTATTTTATTAAGTCTAATTATAATGGTAACGATTGGACAGACGATGTATATGAATTTCCAGCAGGAAGCACATTAGCTGCCGGCGAAGTTTGGGTGGTGGCTAACGAAGCAGCTGACCCAGTTATTTTAAACGTTGCTGATGAGACCTTGGCTTATAACGAAGGCGGTTATGTGGCTTCTTTTAATGGTAATGATGCACGTGGACTTTTCAAGATGGAAGGTGGTAATGAGGTATTACTAGATATTATTGGAATACCTGGTGAAGATCCCGGTACTGGCTGGGATGCTGCCGGTGTTACAGCCGCTACCTTCGATCATACCATGGTTAGAAAGCCATCAGTACTTAGCGGAACCACAGAGTGGAGTTCTGCAGCGGGCACAAATGAAGATAATTCACAGTGGATAGTTTATGACCAAGATACTTTTAACTATCTGGGCTATCATGAAATAGAGGGAGAAGATACAACCCCTCCAACTCTAATCAATGCTGAAGCAGAGAGTGAAACTATAGTAAAGCTTAATTTTAGCGAAGCTGTAGAAGAAACTTCTGCAGAAAATATTGCCAATTACAGTATTTCAAACTTATCAATAGATTTAATTGAACTTTTGCCAAGTAATTCTACTGTTAGAATTACAACCTCACCACAGACCGAGGGAGAGGTTTATACTATAACTGTAAACAATGTAGAAGATTTAGCGGGTAATGTAATTGAACCTAACAGTACAATAGAGTTTGCTGGCTTTGTTCCTTTCCAATATGACCAAATTGCCGATATTCAGAACAATTTACAAGACTATATGGGGGAAGATGTTACGGTTACAGGAGTTGTAACAATAGGCGATGGATTATTGCAAACTGGCAGGACAAAGTTTTATATTCAAGATGGTTCTGGAAGAGGGATTCAGATATATAACTATTCTATGCTTCCTGTTACATATGTTCGAGGCGATAGTATTGAAGTTACCGGTACTGTTGATAAATACAACGATGATGTAGAGATTACTTCTCCTCAGATAACTTTGTTGTCTCAGAATGCTGCCTTACCAGAGCCGCATAATGTGACTGGTAACGAAGATGTAACTCTAAATGGTACTTGGGCAGAAGCAACCGGAGTTGTAGTTGATAATTGGGATAGCGAATATGGTTTTGCCCAAATAACGATTGATATTGGTGATAATGTAGAAATTCCCCTGATGTTTTGGGATACAACCGGTGCTGATGTTTCTGAATATGTTATCGGAAATGAAGTTATTGCTAATGGTATTATAGCTTTTTATGAAGGAGATATCCAAATTACCTGTGGATATGAGGAAGATATTAGAATAGACGCTACTCTTCCGGTAATTAAGAATTTTTCCTATACCTCTGATGCTATGGAAGAAATTTGCCAAGGTGGAGTCAGGCAAATGGGTTGGAAAAGTTTATGCCCCGGTCAATGGTGAAATTGTCGGTTCTAACGAGGAGCTTGAAACAGACCCGGAACTTATTAACCAGGACTGTT
>JAXHUB010000150.1:0-2262 GCA_034189845.1 Candidatus Cloacimonadota bacterium
CATGGTTTCTCGCCAAAAACCCATATTCAGTATTAAAAAAAGTCCGATTAAAGAAAAAACCCCTACACCTTTACTTGCAATTCGCCAGGCTAATAAAGCAAAAATGATAATTAATACTATAGGAGGGACAAAAAGTAAAACAGACTCAAAAGCTGCTATAATACTCGTTATAACTGTATTAATTATATCAAATATCGATCCTAAATTTGTTGTTAACCAGTCAATTATACTTTCAAAAAATTTGCCAACTGGTAATTTATACACTTTATTCCACCTTATGTTCTTCTTTTGTTATATTTTTTACATCTTCACCTGTTATTTCAGCTATTACTGAAGGTTTGCTTACCATTCCTTCCAGTTTCCCTTTGCTATTTACCACGGCAATAGGCATATCTGAATTTATAACCGGGGATAAAAGGTCGACTATGGGAGTATCGGGAAGGCATTTAGGAACTTCAGGATCTATGATGCCTTCCAGTGTGTGGCCACCTTCTTTCTTATGTTTTACTACAGAATCGATATGAACATAACCCTCGAAGTTATTATTATTATCTGTTACTGCTAATCTGTTTAAACCATGTTTTCTCATCAACCTTATGGCCAAGCCTACACCATCTTTTGGATCCAAAACACGTTCGGGATGTTTGAACATAATAGCTGAAGCAGTGATTACCTTGCTACTGTCTACATCTTCAACAAATGCTTTAACATAATCGTTAGCTGGTTCGGTAAGAATATCTTCTGGGCTACCTATCTGAACTATGAGCCCATCTTTCATAATTGCAATTCTATCGCCAAGTTTTAAGGCTTCATCAAGATCGTGAGTTATAAATACAATTGTTTTATGAACTTTTTCTTGTAGGTTCAGAAGTTCATCTTGCATGTTTCTGCGAATGAGAGGGTCTAAAGCACTAAAAGCTTCGTCCATAAGTAAGATTTCGGGATCGGTAGCTAGAGCTCTAGCCAAGCCTACTCGCTGCTGCATACCACCACTTAACTCACCTGTCATCATATTTTCATAGCCCTGCAAACCCACAGTTTCAATAACATCCAATGCTTTTTTTCTTCTTTCTTCCTCACCAACGCCCTGTATTTCTAAGCCAAAAGATACATTGGAAACTACCGTCCGGTGTGGTAAGAGGCCAAAATGTTGGAAAACCATCGACATTTCAGTTCTTCTTATTTGCCTTAGTTTTTCCAAATCTACTTTGGTGATATCTATTCCATCTAGAAGTATTTTCCCTGAGGTGGGTTCTATGAGCCTATTTAAACAACGCAGTAAGGTTGACTTTCCACTTCCGGATAAACCCATTACAACAAATACTTCTCCCTTCCTAACTTTCAAACTAGCCTTGTTGACTCCAATTGTACAGCCAGCTTTTTTCAAAATATCTTCTTTGCTTTTATTTTTTTCTAATAACTTTTCAGCTTCTTTTCTATGCCTTCCAAAAATTTTGCTGAGATGTTGAATTTCTAATTTAACTTCTTTTTTTGAAGACATATCTCATCCTTTCTAAGAATTTCTCTGCTATAACTATTTTATTTTCAGACCTCCAAATTACGAATTTATAACTTTGACAAAGACAAAATATTATAATTATACGAATAGTCAAGTTTTATTTAATTAGCTAAGAATAAAACAGTTATAATAATTACCAAGGATAAATAGTAAGCGATAATATTGAGCAATATAAAATAATAAGAGTTTAAGATATTTTGATTTGCAGTACTTGACAAATTCCACGCGAAGGAATTGTTTGTTCGTCAAATAGATATGGGGGGTATAACAGATGGTAGAGAGAATTCCTTTTTTGTGGTATTTAGCTCCTATCGGGGCGATTATAACCCTGATATTTGCATTTATTCTTTTTCGGAAGGTAAAGAAGAAAAATCCCGGAAACGAACAAATGCAAAAGATAGCTGGACATATAAGAAAAGGGGCATTTGCATATTTGCGGCAACAATATAAGGGAGTTGGCATATTTTTTTTGATAGCTTTCGTGATTTTTAATTTTATGGCTTGGGGATTAAAGGTTATGCACCCCTTAACCCCCTGGGCATTTCTAATTGGCGGTTTTTTTAGTGGATTAGCTGGCCTAATCGGGATGAATTCAGCGACTTTAGCTTCAAATCGTACTACTCAGGCAGCAACAGAGAGTTTGAACAAGGGATTAAAAGTAGCTTTTCGTGCCGGTGCTGTTATGGGTTTGGTAGTAGTTGGTTTAGCATTATTTGACCTTTCAGTGAGATTTTATATTTTAA
>JAXHUB010000151.1:0-10506 GCA_034189845.1 Candidatus Cloacimonadota bacterium
ATTTTTAGCTGATGCTGGTGCAGGAGCTGTAAAAGTAGGAATGGGAGGTGGTTCTATTTGTATAACTCAGGAACAAAAAGGAACCGGAAGAGGATTGGCTACTTCTATAATAGAGGTGGTAAGAGAGCGAAATGCATATTATAAAGAAACTGGGAAATATATTCCCATTATCGGTGATGGAGGTGTTACCAGTACCAAAGATATTACTATTTCACTTGCGCTTGGTACCGATTATGTAATGATGGGACGCTATTTTGCTAGAATGGAGGAATCTCCTACGAAAAAAATAGTTGTAAACAACCGGGTTATGAAACCATATTGGGGTGAAGGTTCAGCTCGTGCTCAATCTTGGAAAGAAAAGCGCTATAATCAGGGAAAATTCGTAGAAGGTGTAGAAGGATTAGTAGAATATTCTGGGCATCTACGAGATAATTTGGAAGAAACTCTAATGAAAATAAAATCATCTATGAGTACATGTGGTGTTAAAAATTTGTATGAATTTCATCAAAAAGCACGTTTAGAACTTGTATCTGCCTTGTCGATAAGGGAAGGTAGAGTGCACGACATCTACCAAGGTTCCGAGCGTAACGAATATGATGATTTCAGAAATAATGAAACATAACTGAGGTGAAAATGAAAAAAGATAGTGGTTTAGACGTTGAACTGGGAAACAAATGCTCGAAAAATGCTTACGATTGGGCGAAAAAAAGCTTTATAAATAGAAAAAATAGAGCGGGAGAAACCCAAAATGATGTAGATGGCACTTTTTCTAATATGGTAAAATTCGATAATGCCAGAATTGGTATTTCTTCCGATGGTATTGGTACAAAAATAGAATTAGCTGAAAGAACAAGAATTTACAACACAATTGGCTTCGATTTAATAGCAATGGTTGTAGATGACTTGATAGCCAATGGTTTTGAACCGACCAACATTTCCAATATTATCGATATCGATTATTTGGATTATGATGTTATCGATAAGATGATGGAAGGTTTATATGCAGCTTCCATACAAGCAAATATTACCATTTCTGGTGGTGAAATAGCAGAATTAGGAAATCGTATAAGTGGGTTTGGAAAAAGCCCTCATTTCAACTGGTGCGCTACGGCGATTGGTTATTTACCACCTATATTGGAAAAACCTATCAGCGGAATAAATGCTGAACCTGGAGATAAAATTGTAGTACTTAAAAGCCAAGGTTTCAGAAGCAATGGTTTTTCTTTAGTACGAAAGATTATGAAGGACAATTTTGGAGAAAATTGGCATGAGGTGAAATATAATGAAACAAACAGCTGGGGAAGAAAACTTCTAACACCATCAGTAATCTATTGCAAAGCAGTAGCTAATTTAATATATTCCGAATTCGAATTGCACGGTATCGCTCATATTACGGGTGGTGGCTTGTCAGATAATTTGAAAAGAGTATTGAAAACTAATAATTTGGGTGCTGAGCTTAATGATATCTATGAACCACCTTCATATGTGAAAAAGGTACAAGAAATTGGTAAAATTGACGAAACAAAAGCCTACCGCTTATGGAATATGGGCAATGGTATGTTGTTAGTATGTTCTAAAAAAGAAGCTGATGAAATTGTGGAAAATCTAAATAAAAGTGGGCATGAAGCTAAAATATGTGGAGAAGTAACTTCAAATAATAAGATCAATATTCAAACTAAAGGGTTAGATCCACAACAATTATGTTATAAATAAAAAGGGGAGGACTTATGCATAATTTTTTTATTATTGCTTTAATTATATTTTCTATTTCGATTAATGCTGAAATCGGAATTACTTCCGAACTACCTACTACAGAAAATGACAGAATAATAGGATCGGCAAGGATGTGGCAGGGGCAACAAAAATCATTAGTGACAGAAAAGAAAAAATTTGATTCTAAGAATTGGAATTTACTAGAAGAATATGAACTGAACCATTATTTACAAGCCGATAGTTACATGGGAATAGAATACGATAGTTCTAACAACACGATGAATATTGTTACAGACTTGCCAGAAATTATCGAAGAGGCACAAAATGCAGTAGATAAAGCACCAAAATGGCTGCAACCCAGCTTAACGAATACATTTTCCTTAATGGGAAATTATTATCAGCAGATTATGGCTGAAGTAATTTTATCTGCTCAAGATCCTTATATCGATGAAATAGCTTTTGCTATTGCAAATTTATCTACTCAATATCTTAGTAGTGAATTTTGTAATACCCAAATTTTTGTAGATAACGCAGAAATGATTTACCAGATAGCTTCTGAGCTAGATTATGTAGAGGTGGTAGATTATGGCAGTAGCAATAACGAAGATTATTACTCTACTACCAGTTATATTAAATTAACTACTGATGATCAGGTAGTAGATGTGGAAGTACCTCGTGAAATTTATTACATGTACATTGTAATGCCGAAGATTACAGATGAAATACCTGCTTATATCGATCCTGCTTTGGAAGAAAATAATTATAATCACACCAGTAATATTACCAATCCCCAATCCGGTTATCTATGGCGTGATTTTTTGTATAACCATTCCGATGAAGGATATCCGCTTTTAAGTGAAATGTTAAGCGGTGTTCAGTATCTTTGGGATGAACAATCGTTGGAAAACACAAATGCAATTGGAACGATTAATAGTTGGATTACTAGCACACTCGAGTTTAATTCCGATAGCGAACGTCCGCATCAACCAGTTAGGATTTATCGTAAGCACAAAGGACGTTGTGGTGAGCATGCAGACTTAACAGCTGCAGCTACTAGAACAGCCCTAATACCCTGTACAAGTATTCTTAGCTATTCTGGTGACCACACTTGGAACGAATTTTGGGATGAAGAGTGGATTCATTGGGAACCAGTAAATAACTATGTGAATAATCCTTTGGTTTATGAAAACGGATGGGGAAAAGTGTTTGGATCAGTTTTTGAGATAAAGAGTAATGGGAATCTAAAACCTGTTACTTCCAAATATTCCGAAGGTTGCGCCTATATCAACGTTCATGTGGAAGATTCTGAAGGCAATGCTGTAGATGGCGCAAGAATTACTTTAATGGTAAACGAAAGTGGTTTAACTTACGATAATTTTGGTTATACCGACAGTAACGGTGAATATATTTTTGAAGTTGGCGAATCCAAAAGTTATGCTGTGCGTATGGATAGTGAATTAGGCTCTGATCCAGAAAATTCCAATGAATATTATGAGGTAACTGCTGCTGCAGAAGAAGGTGAAACTTACCAGGTTGGTTTAACTTCAAGCCAAGCAATGGAAATTGCTTCCTTTACAACAGTAGAGGAGCCCGATGCCCCAGAAGATATGTATAAAATTGTCTTCGACTATGAAGTAGAAAAACAAATAATAACTGGCAGTGCAATTTTTGATGATTTAGACAACACTGGCGAGATAGATTCTCCTATTTTCTATGATGCAAAAAATGGCGGGTTTATTAATTTTTATATGACCGATATAGTGAACTATTTTTCAATGGCGGGCGGTTTCGACTTTGAAACTTTCAATCCAATCCTCTTTTCTGAAGCTGCTACTACAACTTTCTATCCACCTACCTCCGACTGGTGGTATAATTGCTTGAAAAACCGACTTTTAAAAACTCCAATACTGGTTAGCGGAAATGTATCATTTTACGAGTTCAATGTAAACAATGACGATACTCCAAACCCGGCCTCTACATTTTTGGCAGCCAATTATCCCAATCCATTCAATCCTTCTACCACAATTTACTATCAAGCAGATAGTCCAAAAAGTAGGCTAAAAATATTTAATTTAAAAGGCGAGGTGGTACGTTCCTACGATTTAAATACGAAGCAGGGTGAAATAGTTTGGGAAGGTACCGATGAGAGAGGAAACAAAGTTGCTTCAGGGCTCTATTTTTATAAATTAGAGGTTAATAAGCAGGTTAGGAAAATGATTTTATTAAAATAGCGGAGATTAGATGAAAAATCAGATAGAGATTGTTCTGAAAGATGGAATAAGAGACGTAGAAGCAGAAAAAGTTGCTTCTGAAGCAAAGAATTTTCTGAAGATTGATACAGGCGAGATGAAAACTGGTAAAATCTACAATATAACTTATGATTTGAACAAAAAAGAAGTCATAGAATTTGCTGAAAAAGGATTGAAAGATGAGGTAATCAATGAGGTTTACATAAACGAACTCTATAAAAATAGTAAGTTCAAAAGCTTTATTTTAGTAGCAAAATTTCCAGGTGTAACCGATGACGAAGGTTTTTCTGCTCAGAAAACTTTAATTGATATTTTAGGGAAAAAGCTCGACACCTCTACCCAGCATATCTATACAGATAAAATTTATTATATCGAGAACAAGCTTCCTAAGGAAGATTTGAAATTAATAGCAGAAAAATTGTTAGGTAACAAACTGATTCATCATCTGGAATACGGAAAATTTACTGGTTCTATCGATTATGTTCCAGAAGTTAAAATAGATAGTAGTGAACGAGTTAAAATAATAGATATCAATTTGAGCGATGAAGAATTGCAACAACTTTCTAAGAGTATGCTGCTCAGCTTAAATTTAGAAGAGATGCGTGCAATTAAATATTATTATCTTGACCAAAAAACTCAAAAAAAACGTCAGCAAGCAACCCTGTCGCTACAACCAACCGATTGCGAACTGGAAGTTATTGCACAAACTTGGAGTGAACATTGTAAACATAAAGAATTTGCTGCGACCATAAAATATGTGAACCATGAAACAGGTGAAATAGAGGAAATTGATTCACTTTTTAAAACATATATCAAAAGATCTACCGAAATAATACAAAAAAGATTGCAAAAGGCTGGTAACAATTGGCTACTAAAAGTTTTCAACGATAATGCTGGTGTGGTTAAAATAGATGACAATTCAGTTTTTGTATGGAAGGTAGAAACGCACAATTCACCTTCTACCATCGACCCTTATGGAGGAGCGATTACTGGTATTTTAGGAAACAATCGCGATCCATTGGGAACAGGAATTGGTGGGGGCAAACTACTCTTCAATACAAATGTACTTTGTTTTGGCCCGCCCGATTATGATAAACCACTTCTCGCTGGTCAGCTGCATCCTAAAAGAATATTTGAAGGTGTGCGTCATGGTATCGAAGATGGAGGAAATAAATCCGGAATCCCCACAGTAAATGGCTCAATTATTTTTGATGAACGTTATAGTGGTAAGCCTCTTGTATATTGCGGAACTGGCGGAGTGATGCCAACCAAATATGCCGGTGTGAATAGTTGGGAAAAGAATATCTCTGCTGGTGATTTGATAGTAATGGCAGGAGGGCGGGTAGGAAAAGATGGTATTCACGGAGCTACTTTCTCTTCAGCAGAGATCGACGAGAACTCACCTCAATCGGCTGTGCAAATAGGCAGTCCCATAACCCAAAAATTACTTTCCGATTTTTTACAAGAAGCAGCTCG
Source organism: Candidatus Cloacimonadota bacterium (assembly GCA_034189845.1). Taxonomy (GTDB): domain Bacteria; phylum Cloacimonadota; class Cloacimonadia; order Cloacimonadales; family TCS61; genus JASUTE01. Next base: position 5,439 of record JAXHUB010000151.1, read on the forward strand.
AAAGGGGTTGATAAAATGTTCAACAGATAATGGAGCTGGTGGTCTTTCTTCCTCGGTTGGAGAATTGGCTACAATTTGTGGAGGTGCCGTGGTTAATTTAGAAAAGGTTCCTCTAAAATATCCCAATTTAAAACCGTGGGAAATTTTTATCTCTGAATCTCAAGAAAGAATGACTCTGGTGGTGCAACAGAAAAAATTAGCTGAGTTGAAAAAATTAGCTGCTGCCCGTGAAGTAGAATTAAGCAATATCGGTATATTTACCAACCACGGTTTTTTAAATGTGAAATATGAAAATGAAACAATCGCTTTTCTTAATATGCATTTCTTACATGAAGGAGTTCCCAAAAAATATATGGAAGCTGAATGGGAACCACTAAATTTATGCGAGCCCAAGTTGGAACCAAAATTAAATTACAATCTCATCTTGGAAAAATTGATGGGCAGTTTGAACATCTGCTCGCGTGAAAATGTTATACGTCAATATGACCACGAAGTAAAAGGTAAAACTGTTGTAAAACCTCTAATGGGAGATGATGGTAAAGCCCCGCAAGATGCTGCTGTTATGCGACTTAATTTCGATTCCAACCAGGGGATTGCTATTTCTAACGGCATTATTCCACGTTATGGCGATATCGATGCTTATCATATGAGCGCTGGAGCATTTGACGAAGCGATAAGACAAATAATTTCCGTGGGTGGAAAATTACCAGATTTAAACGATAGAAACAACAGATTTTGGACTGTGAACGATAATTTCTGTGTACCAGATTCATACTACGATCCACAAAAAAATCCTGATGGAAAACAGAAATTGGCTAAACTTGTGCAAATGAATAAAGCACTTTTTGATATGGCAACTTTTTATAATATCCCTATGACTTCCGGAAAAGACAGCATGAAGAATGATTTTAAAGCTGGCGATGTGAAGATATCGATTCCCCCAACAATCCTATATTCCATGGTGGCAAAAATAGAAGATGTAAGGACTACTACTACCAGTAATTTCAAACAGCAGGGCGATTTGATCTATCAAGTGGGTAAAACTTATAATGAACTTGGCGGTAGTGAATTTTACAAACTTATTGGTGAATTAGGAAAAAATGTTCCCAAAGTACGTATGGTAGAGGCAAAAAGATTATATGAAATAATGATGCAGGCAAATGAGAAAAACCTATTGGAATCTGCCCACGATATTTCCGATGGAGGTTTGGCAGTTGCTTTAGTAGAATCAGCTTTTACAAACGGTGTTGGAATAGCAATATCACTACCAGATTATTCTGAACTCAGCTATACTGCCCAGTTATTTTCGGAATCGCATTCTCGCTTTGTGGTTTCTGTAAAACCAGAAAATAGGGAAAAGTTTGAACAACTATTCCAAACTAATTGTCACTATCTGGGAAAAGTGACTTCCAACGAGCAGGTAAAGATAACAGGCAAAAAGAAGATATTGATAGATCTTCCCATTTGTAAGCTAAAAAAAACTTGGGACGAAGGATTGAATAGGTAATAAAGATGAAAGTAGTAAAAGCGATAATTATTACAGGTTTTGGAATAAACTGTGAAGAGGAGATGGCTGCTGCCTATAAATTGGCAGGTGCAGAAGCTAACATTGTGCACTTGAATGAAATTTTTGCTGGCAATGTGAATATTCACGAATATGATATTTTGAATTTCCCTGGTGGGTTTTCCTATGGAGATGATCTGGGCTCTGGAAAAGTATTGGCAAATAAAATGAAATACCGAAAGTTGAGAAATGGCAGAACATTTTTATCTGAGATAAACAGTTTTGTAAATTCTAATAAATTTATTTTGGGAATATGCAATGGATTCCAGTTTTTAGTGAAGATGGGGTTGCTTCCAAATATTTATGAAAAAAACCAACAGGAAGTTACCTTAACTCGGAACAATTCGGCTAAATTCGAAGATAGATGGGTTTACTTGAAAGCAAATCCTAAAAGCAAAACACCATTTTTGAAAGGAATAGATACTATTTTCTTACCGGTACGACATGGGGAAGGCAAATTAATTACAAAAAACGGTAAATTAAGAACTGCTATTAAGCAAAAAAACTTAAATTGCCTCTCTTATTGTGATGAGCAGGGAAATATTAGTAGCCAGTATCCAGAAAATCCTAATGGTTCGGAAATGGATTGTGCTGGTTTGACCGATAAAACTGGAAATATTTTAGGTATGATGCCACATCCAGAAGCTTTTCTTTCCTTATATAATCATCCCGATTGGCACCGTTTAAAGCGTATGAATTCAAATATTTCGGAAGAAGGTGATGGGCTGGAATTATTCAAAAATATTGTGCAGCATATAAAAAAGGAAGAATTAAATGGAAGCACAAAAGTTAGTTAAGGATTTAGAGTGGATTCGAAATGAAATTATTGGCAAAGATATGCTTTTTGAAACACCTTATGGCAAAAAACCATTAGTGTATGCGGATTATACAGCCAGTGGGCGTGGATTGCATTTCATAGAAAATTATATAAGCGATATCTTGCAATACTATGCCAATACTCATACAGAAGATGATTTCACTGGAAAAATTATGTCTGAACTGTTGCAAAAGGCAGAAAAGATTATTAAAAAATGTGTGAACGCTGGTGATAAAGGGAAAATTATTTTTACAGAATCTGGTACTACTGGTGGAATTACCCGGTTGCAGCAAATATTAGGTGTATATTGGCCACCTGCCACAAAAAAAAGAGTGGAAGAATTCATGAAAAGCTGCCTCCAGAGATATCCCGGAAATGAAAAGTGTAATAAACAGCTTTTTGAATATATGGAAAAATACAAACCTGTTGTTCTTGTAGGAGCATATGAACATCATTCTAATGAAATTATGTGGCGGCAAACTCTGTGTGATGTTATGGAAATTCCTTTGAATGATAAAGGTGATTTGGATTTGCAAGTTTTGGAGCAACTTGTTTCTAAACCAGAATTCGATAAGAGGATGAAGATCGGTTCTTTTTCTGCTGCTTCCAATGTTACTGGTTTGCGGAGTTATGTTTATGCCATTGCCCGCATTTTACATAGGCATAATGCCCTAGCTTGTTTCGATTTTGCTGCTTGTGCTCCTTATATAGAAATTGACATGAACAAAGATAAGGAAGCTTATTTCGATGCTATCTACCTTTCTCCACATAAATTTTTGGGTGGACCAGGTAGTAGTGGTATTCTTATTTTTAACCAAGATATCTATCCGTCTGAATTACCTCCTACCATTGCAGCTGGTGGTACTGTAGATTTTGTATCTGTTGAAGGTGAAGAGTATGTAGAAGATATTGAAAAACGGGAAAAACCAGGAACGCCAGGAATTATACAGGCATTAAAAGCAGCTTTGGCTTTCCAATTAAAGGAAAAAATGGGTTACCATAAGATAGAAAAAATAGAAAAATATCTTTATAATAAATTTATGCAGGCTTTTGCAGATAATAACAAAATAAAATTTTTAGGTCCTTTGGAAGCGGCAAGAAAAATTCCTGTAATTCCTTTTAACATAAGGCACAAGGATAAAATTCTGCACCCAAAATTTGTTACCAGACTTTTAAATGATCTATTTGGTATTCAAACTCGCGCCGGATGCGCTTGTGCAGGGCCTTATGGGCATAATTTAATGAAAATAGACTTACAACATTCACACTATTACCGTTGCGTTGTTTCCAATATTGGTTACGCCGGCATAAAACCAGGATGGGTACGTTTGAATTTGCATTATACACTTTCCGAAGAAGAACTGAATTATTTAATAGAAGCAATAAAGTTCGTAGCAAACCATGGGTACAAATTTTTAAAAGATTACCTATTCAATATAAAAACTGGTGATTGGAAGCACATAAACGACAATTTAGAAAATCCATTAGAATTTAATATAAAAGAGGCGATTAATTCGAGTGGTGCTGTAGCTCCAAAAGCTTCCGATCCAAATAAAACTTATGTTGAAAACTTGAAAAATTCAGAAAAATTGATAAAGAATTTTTGCGAAGATGATGAATTTATTCAATTCGATGAGGAGTTACAAGAATTAATATATTTTTATACAAAGAAAGTAATAAATTATAAAAGAGGAACAGAGAATGCAAGCAATAGAAATTAAACGAGTTCTTATTAGTGTATCTGATAAAACTGGAATAGAAAAGCTGGCAAAGGTCCTTTACGACAAAGGTTGTCAGATAATATCAACTGGCGGAACAAAAAAAACTCTGGAAGATGCTGGACTTACAGTTACAGATATTGCTAAAATAACAGGAAACCCGGAAGCATTTAATGGACGTATGAAAACAATTTCATTTCAGATAGAGTCGGCTTTGTTATTCGATAGGGAAAAGGATGCTGTGGAAGCTTCTGAATTGGGTATAGAACCTATCGATATGGTGATCTGTAATTTGTATCCATTTGAAAAAGTTAAGCAGAATGGTACCCAGCTAAATGAGTTAATCGAGAATATCGATATTGGCGGTCCTACAATGATACGAGCAGCTGCCAAAAATTTCAAATATGTAACAGTAGTTACCAATGCCGATGACTATTTGGATATTTCCGAGGAATTTAAGAATAACAATGGGCGTATTTCTTACGAAACCAGGAAAAAACTTATGAATAAAGCATTTAATCACACAGCGGATTACGACAGCATAATTGCCACATCTATGGATGAAGAACTTGGGAAGCATTCTTGGCGACCTGTTTTTATAAATGGCAAAAAACTGCGTTACGGAGAAAATTCACATCAAAGAGGTTATTTATATAAAAAGCAGGGAGTTAGTAACAGTTTGTATGATTTGCGAAAACTGCATGGTAAAGAGTTGTCATTCAATAACATGGTTGATATTCAGGCTGCTATCGACTCAGTTAGGAATTTAAGTAAACATGCCTGTGCGGTGGTGAAGCATAATAATCCATGCGGTTTATCTCAAGCTTCCGAACAACTGGAAGCACTAAAATCTGCCTGGTATGGTGATCCTATTTCAGCATTTGGTTCCATAATAGCATTCAATTCCCAATTAGAATTAAATACAATGAAATTCTTTCATCTAAATGGTAAAAATAGCGAAAAAAAATT
>JAXHUB010000152.1:0-5726 GCA_034189845.1 Candidatus Cloacimonadota bacterium
ATTAAACTTTATGAGCCTTCCCAAGCGATTTTGGCGAAAGAGAACGGGCTGGGTATTTATGCGAAAATATTGGGAAAAGGTAAAGAATATTTGACGAAAAATGGTGTTTTATATTTTGAAATAGGAGAAAAACAGGCAGCCGAAGTTTCCCAATTGGCTTGCAAATATGGGGAAATTGAAATTTTACAAGATATGAACAAGCGCGATAGAATAATGCGCATAGAAAGGTAGAGATGGATAAATTTATTATAAATGGACAGAAAAAACTAAGCGGAACAGTTAAGATAAGTGGAGCTAAAAATGCCGTATTGCCCATTATGGCAGCAGCCCTCTTGACTAGTGGGAAAAGTATGCTACACAATGTTCCTCATCTTAACGATATAAAAATGATGGCACACCTGCTGCGGGTTATCGGTGCTAGGGTAGATGTGGAAGAAGATTCTATGAGTATTGATTCTACATATTGTAGCTACCATGATGCCCCATATGAACTGGTTAGTAAAATGAGAGCTTCTATATATGTACTTGGCCCACTTTTATCCAGGTTTAAGAAAGCAAAGGTATCATTTCCTGGCGGTTGCGCTATAGGAACCAGGCCGATTGATCTTCATATAGATGCTATGCGGAAATTAGGTGCTAAAATAGATATTGAACATGGTTATATTTTAGCGGAAACTAAACAATTAAAGGGTGCTGAAATAAATTTTCCTAAAGTTAGTGTAGGTGCTACTGCCAATGTATTGATGGCTGCTGTTCAGGCAAAAGGTAATACAATTATAAGAAATGCTGCTCAAGAACCCGAAATTGGTAGCCTTATAGATTTTTTGAACCAAATGGGAGCTAAAATTAAAGGTAAAAATTCTTCTGTATTAAAAATAGAAGGCGTTTCACAACTACAGCCCACAGAAATGAAGATGATACCGGATAGAATAGAAACAGGCACCTTTATGATAGCTGCAGCTATTACCAGAAGTGAAATTGAAATTACCAATACTTTCCCTAAATTAGTTGAAAGCCTTGCTGCAAAGTTGCAAGAGGCTGGTGTGCGGATAAATCAACTGGCAGATACACTGCTGATTTCGCCAACTAAAAAAATAAAGTCGGTAAATATCTCTACCGAACCCTTTCCCGGCTTTCCTACCGATCTGCAAGCACAATTTATGGCACTGATGAGCTTAGCAGAAGGAGTAAGTAAAATAGAAGAAAACATCTTCCCCGATCGCTTTATGCATGTTGCAGAACTTAAAAGGCTGGATGCCGATATACGAGTGAATAAAAATATAGCTATAATACACGGTGTACCAAAGCTAAGTGGAGCTCCTGTAATGGCCACCGACCTGCGTGCGAGTGCTGCTCTGGTGTTGGCAGGCTTGGCAGCCAAAGGCGAGACAGTTATCTCGCGTATCTACCACATTGATAGAGGTTATGAAAAAATAGAGAAAAAACTGCAAGCAGTGGGAGCTGATATTAGGAGAGTGAAAGGGTAAGAATGAATATTGCAGTAGCTATGAGTGGCGGAGTAGATAGCTCGGTGGTAGCTGCTATTTTACAAGAAGCTGGGCATCAAGTTTTTGGAGTTACTATGCGCCATTTCAATAGTTACGCCTATGGTTTTTCTGCAGAGGACAGTTTGGAAAAATCTATCGAAGATGCGCGGCAAGTGTGCAATAAGCTTGGTATTCAGCACCATGTGGTGGATGTGCAAGACAGTTTTAAAAAAATTGTTGAAGCCAATTTTATCAAGGAATATAAAAACGGCCGCACTCCCAATCCCTGTACTTTGTGCAACCCTACCATAAAATGGGGAGTTTTGCTAGAAAAATGCAAGAATATGGGAGCTGAAAAGATGGCAACCGGGCATTATACAAAATTACATGAAAAAGCGGGGGAGTATCACATCTTTCGTGCTGAAGACAGAGCTAAGGACCAAGGTTATATGCTGTGGCAGCTTTCGCAAAAGCAATTAGCGCAAACTTTATTTCCTTTAGCAGAGTTGCAAAAAAAGCAAGTGCGAAAAATCGCTGAAAAGCTGGGGATTCCCGTTCACACTAAAAAAGATAGCCAGGAGGTCTGTTTTATTCCCGGGCACTACGAAGATTATTTGCAAAAACATATAAAATTTACACCTGGCGATATTGTGTTACCAGATGGTAAGGTTATAGGAAGACATAGCGGATTGCCTTTATATACGGTAGGTCAACGCAAAGGCTTGAATACTCCCTGGAGTTCTGCTCTCTATGTGCAAAGATTAGATGTTGAAAATAATCGTTTAGTAGTTACCGATGATCCAGATGATCTATTTCAAGAAAAATTTGAAATAGGCCAAATTAATTGGCTAAGCAAAAAGCCCCAATCGCAGGGGATAACTGTGCAAATTCGTTATAACAGTAATCCTAAAAAGGTATTCGAGTTGAAATTGGAAGATAGTTCTGCTTTGGTAAGATTAGAAAAACCAGCACGTGCTATCACTCCAGGACAAAGTGCAGTATTTTACAAAGAAAATGAACTACTGGGCGGCGGTATAATAAAATAAAAAGATTTCGTTTCCTATTGAAAGTGAAAATAAAAAGTTAGGGAGAAAAAATGGCGTTTGAATTGAAACAAGGTAAGAAAAAGATACATATAATTGTGGGAGCCAGGCCTAATTTTATGAAGATGGCACCTCTTTATCGCGAATTTAAAAAATATCCGCAAGAATTTGAAGCTAAACTAATTCATACTGGCCAACACTATGATGAACGTATGAGCAAATTTTTCTTTGATGATTTGCAGATGCCAATACCGGATGAATATTTGGAAGTTGGTTCGGGCACACATGGTCAGCAAACAGCCCGTATCATTGAACGTTATGAAAAAGTACTATTGGCAGATAAGCCAGATCTGGTAATAGTGGCAGGTGACGTGAACAGTACTGCTGCTTGTGCTTTGGATGCTGTGAAGCTGCATATTCCAGTTGCTCATGTGGAAGCCGGATTGCGCAGTCATGCCCGTACTATGCCCGAAGAGATCAACCGAATTGTTACCGATAGCATAACCGATTATTTACTAACTCCCTCGCCCGATGCCGATGAAAACTTAATTAGAGAAGGGAAAAATCCAGAAAATATCTATTTTGTTGGCAATATCATGATAGATTCTTTGGTTCAGTTTAAAAAGAAGGCTCAACAATCGGAAATTTTGAGAAAAATAGCAGCTGATTTCAAATTAGGAAGTGCTGTTTTTTCTTATGCACTCATTACCCTACACCGCCCTTCCAATGTAGACAATAAAAAAGGATTGTTAGCAATATTAAATGCTTTCAAAGAGATTTCCCAGAAAGTAAAACTGGTGTTTCCTATTCATCCGCGTACTAAGAAACGAATTAAAGAGTTTGAATTGGAAAATATGGTAGAACAGATGGAAAATCTGTTGCTTATACCAGCCGTTGGTTATTACGATTTTCTTAAATTGCAGATGGAAGCAGATTTTATACTTACAGATTCCGGAGGAATACAAGAGGAATCTACCTATTTCGGAATTCCTTGCCTAACTTTGCGCCCCCAAACCGAGCGGCCTATCACAATATGGGAAGGGACTAACCAGCTAGTGAAACTAGAAACTAAGGATATTATTAGAGCTGCTTTCCAAATAATAGAGGGTAAAAGAAAAACTGGCAAGATACCTGAAAAATGGGATGGAATAACTGCTAGCAGGATCGTGGATATTTTCAGAGATAGATGACTTTCACTTCTTATAAAAAAATTTATGAAGTTGTAAAGTAAATACCCCGAGGCAAAGTCGCCACGTATGGGCAAATTGCTGAATTAGCTGGTCTGCCAGGTCAGGCACGATTGGTGGGCTATGCATTGCATGCTTTAACCCAAATAGATATTCCATGGCAGCGGGTAGTAAATAGCCGTGGCGAGATTAGTTTGCAAAAGGGGAAAATTGAAAAAAGCCTGCAGCAAATTATATTGGAAGCTAAAGGAATTGAGTTTTTGGAGCTTGGGAGGTCGGATCTGAGTAAATATCTTTTGGGAATGCAGTAAAAATCATTTGGTTATATCTTTCGCTGTAATTATACTATACTTATAAAGCAGAGAAGGAGGTAATTATGAAGAAAACGGCCCTAATTGTAATAGCAAATGGTAGTGAAGATATGGAAACAACCACTGTAACAGATATTTTTGACAGAGCTGGGATAGATGTAACAGTAGCCAGCGTAAATGAGAAAACAATTACCACCGCTCATGGATTAAAAATAACTGCTCATAAGCTTTTACAGGAATGTAAAGATGAAAAATATGATATTATTACTTTACCAGGCGGTTTAAAAGGTGCCAAGAATTTGCGAGATTCAGATTTTTTGAAAGAAAAACTTTATGAGCAAAAGAAAAGCGGTCGTATTTTTGCAGCTATTTGCGCTTCTCCCCAAGTAGTTTTAAATGAACATGGTCTTTTGAAAGATAAGAAGGCAACTGCTTATCCAGGTATGACGGAAAGCTTGCCTAATCAGGCGGCCGTAGATCAGAAAGTAGTTGTAGACGGTAACTGTATTACTAGCAGAGGACCCGGAACTGCTATCGCTTTTGCTTTAACTTGTGTAGAACAACTTTTAGGAAAAAACAAAGCCCAAGAAGTTGCCAAAGGTTTGCTGGTAGAATGGTAATCAATTAATTTCCCCACAAAAAAAGCCCTCTACAAAAGCAGAGGGCTTTGTAGTTTATTAAAGCTTATACTAATTTGTCTAATTTAGCGGAAATTTTGTCTTTTCCAACTAAACCAATTACTTGGTCTGCTACTTTTCCGTCCTTAAAGAATAATAAAGTAGGAATAGACATTACTGAGTATTTTGTAGCAATAGAGGGATTATCATCTATATTGATCTTGACAACCTTTATTTTGTCACCATATTCATTTGCCAATTTTTCCACAGTAGGTCCTATAGCCTTGCATGGACCGCACCATGGTGCCCAAAGATCTGCTAAGACAGGAACGCTACTATTTAATACTTCCTCTTCAAAATTTTGTTCTGTAACTTCTAATAAACTCATAATTGCCTACTCTATTAATGCTAAAATGTCAGAACGGGAAATAATGATATATTTTTTATCATCCACTTCCACTTCGGTTCCACCGTATTTTGCATATAAAATTTTATCACCAACTTTTACTATTTCCTTAAGGTCTTCATCTGTACCAACTGCCACAATTTCACCTATTTGTGGTTTTTCTTTAGCTGTATCTGGAATAATAATTCCACCTACTTTTTTTTCTTCATCATCACGAGCCTGAATAGCTACACGATCATCAATAGGTTTTAGTTGCATTTTAACTCCTCCTATTCATATTTTTTCATATTCTAAATTATAATTTGATTCTCATAATTAGCAAACACTTTTTTAGAGTGCCAACTTTCTTAGTCAAGAAAAATTTTTGTAAATTGCTAAACGATATTTCCTTTTTTAATTGCTTGTGCCAAAGAAACCAGGGGGATCTGTTTCTGGAGGCCATTTTCCATGTTTTTTAAAGTTACGGTATTCGTAGAAAGTTCTTCATCACCCAATATTAGAGTATAGTAGGCATTGCTTTTATCGGCAGCTTTCATTTGCGCTTTCAGGGAATTTTTTTCATAAGCAATATCACAGCTGATATTTTCATCTCGTAATTTTTGTGCCAAAACCGAACAATATTCTTTTGCTGTTTTGCCCATTCCTATTAAAAATACTTTAGGATGTGGTTCTTTT
>JAXHUB010000153.1:0-2698 GCA_034189845.1 Candidatus Cloacimonadota bacterium
TCATGAACAAGTCATCGAGCGTTCCCATCCAGTGGTCAGGAGCATCTTTCATCACCTCCTCGAAGAATTTGTCATACTCTCTTCTCGCCGCCTCCTGCTCTGGCGTAAAGCTAAAGTCCATGGTTATATAATTTTCAAGAAAAACTAGTTAATATTCTTTTGTGCCTGAGCAATATTTAGTGCATTGTCGCCAATATGCTCGAAATTTTTCAGAAGATCCAGATATAAAAGTTCAGCACGCACATCAGCACCTTCTTGCAATCTATAGCGAGCTGCTTTTTTTAGTTTATTGCGAGATTCGTTTATTTTTTCTTCCATTTCATATGCCAGCTGAAGGTCTCGATCTTCTAATTTCTTATTCAAATGGTTTTTATAAAATTTTATGAATTTCTTTACTAATTCGGAATAATCTTTAATCTCATCATTAGCTTTAGGATGAAGATGTATCTTCTTATCATATTTTTTCTGAGTAAGAAGTGATAACTTAAAGCAGCTATCACCAACACTCTCCAGTTCGTGTACTATTCTAAGCATGTAATTAATATTATTCCTGCTTGCTTCGTTTAATGCATCATAAGAACACATTACCAAATATTTGGTAATTTCCTCTTGCATCTGGTCTGTAACTTCCTCCATCTGTTTTATCTTTTCTATTTTATCACTCATATTTTTCTTAGGATTGTAAAAAATCTCCAAGAATAATTCGAACATTTTGTGGGTAACTTCTGCCATTCTCCTCATCTCTTTTTGGGCGTTATATAAATTCAGTTCCCCTGTATCTTGCACACTTGTGCTAACATATTGCAAAGTGTATTTCTGTTTTAATTGGTCGGAAGTTCGTGATTTTACCAACTTGGTAACTACATTAGCAAGCTGTTTTGTGAAACCAATACAAATAATTGTGTTGGTTATATTAAAAAAAGAATGAAATAGTGAAAGATTCAAAGGCAAATTCGCTTGAGCACTAGAGTCCCAGGGAGCTATCTTTAAAACTAATCCTGTAAATTGATTGAAGATTAGAGAAATCCAGATAACTCCAAACAGATTAAATAATAAATGAGCTCTGGCAGCTCTGCGAGCGTTAACATTTGTTCCTAGCGATGCTAAATAAGCCGTAACTGTAGTTCCTATATTTTCACCCAAAACTATTGCTGCTGCAGTTGGATAATCTATCCAACCTTTGAATGCCATGGTAACCGTTATAGCCATAGCTGCACTGGAAGATTGTACAACTACGGTTAAAATTGCTCCCACAATTATGAAAATAAGAAAAGAAAAAACCCCTAGGTTGGTGTAATGTTTAAGGAATTCTAAAACTTCCGGATTTTGCTGAATATCGGGTACCGTATCTTTTAAAAACATCAATCCAAGAAAAAGAAGTCCGAAGCCAATAAATATCTCTCCAAAATCCCGTTTGCGTCTGGTTTTGGCAAACATAAAAGGTAAACCAATTCCTATTATTGGCAAAGCAAGAGTAGTTATTCTAAATTTAAAACCAAAATATGAAACTATCCAGGTAGTAACAGTGGTTCCTATGTTGGCGCCCATAATAACGCCAATAGCTTGGGTTAAACTCAAAAGAGATGCGTTCACAAAACTAACCACCATTACGGTAGTAGCTGAAGAGGATTGGATAAGAGCTGTGATAAGAAATCCGGTAATAACAGCAATAAAACGGTTACAGGTCATCCAATTCAGAATTTGTTGTAGTTTTTCACCAGCAACTTTTTGCAGGCCATCACTCATAACCCGCATTCCATACAGAAATATACACAGAGAACCAAGAATTTTCAAAATACCAACCAGCATAAACCTAACCCTTAAGTTTTTTGCAAATTTCTTAATCGCTTCTTGAGTGTCAATTACAAAATGTGCAATGAAATTATTGAAAAGAAAAAACTGTGTTAATTAACTAATCTGCTCAAAAGAAGATGCCAAAATAGAAAGATGACCTGCTCCCCTTGTCCAGACAAAAATTGGTTTAGTATAAGTTAACATTTAGATAGCCTCCAAAAGGCCATGATTTTTGTAGTAGATGTGATCAGGAGTATTATAATCCAATGACTGATGAATCCTGTCTTTATTGAAAAATCTGAAATAACCTTCGGTTGCTCTTCGACATTCAAACATATTTTCATATTCATTTTCTGATATACGGGTTACTTCTTTTCGACATTTAATGCTATCTTATGGTTCGCACATTCTTTAGTCCTCATTCCTCTCTTTTTCGTTGCTTGTAATGATTCAAGCCTGCCACGATTCTATCTCGTTTTTCTTCTTGTTTATTGTGGAGGCTTTTGTTACAAGCAACTATCTCTAAGAAGGAAAATAAAACTTTCGATTTTACTTCAACAAGACACATTTATTATAAGCTCTTTCCTCACCATTCACCTTAAGTTTTATAAAATAATTACCACTGGCTACTTTATTATGGTTTTTATCCACTCCTCGCCAGATAATCTCAAAATGACCTTTCTCAGTAAAAGCATCGAGTAAGGTTTTCACTTTCTGCCCTTTGATATTATAAATGGACAAATCTATTTTTCCAGATTCTGCTAATTCTAATTTGATTGTTGTTGAAGGATTAAACGGATTGGGATAATTGGAAATTTGGGTGATTTCAGGTATAATAATTTCATTATCATCAATTGATTGCGGGTCTCCTTGAAACTCGTAAGCTCCCATATCAATAGTTTCG
>JAXHUB010000154.1:0-7043 GCA_034189845.1 Candidatus Cloacimonadota bacterium
GTGACTCTGCCAGACCCACATCTTTGTACTTACGTCAGTATTTGCGTTGTACTCAATGACTGTGCACATCTTACCATCAATTGTCTCTGTTCCTACTATAGTTGGATTATAGTTATCAAACAAAAACATATCTGATGAACAACTTAAGCAAGTAGCCGAATATGTTAATGTGGACAGATTTATTGATAGTTTACCACAAAAATACAACGAACCGGTAATGGAACGCGGAGCAACTTTTTCGGTGGGACAAAGGCAGCTTATCGCCTTTGCACGCGTATTAGCTTACGATCCTGCAATTTTTGTGTTAGACGAAGCAACTTCCAATATAGATACGGAAACCGAACTACTGATACAAGATGCTCTAAAAAAAGTGATGGAAAATCGTACTTCTATCATCATTGCACATAGGCTTTCCACAATTCAGCATGTAGACAGAATTCTGGTAATTCATAGAGGTAAAATCGTAGAGGAAGGTAATCACCAGGAATTACTGGCAAAAGAAGGCATTTACTACGACTTGTATCGCTTGCAATATACTTAAATACAAAGATCTTAATAACAAAACTTTCCCTACTTCAAATTATAAAACTATGACATAATTTTATAGCAAGATATTATTTTTGATAAAGAAGCAATCTATGAGCCGATGATAACAGTGAATGATTAATAGTAGGGGGAGGAGATGAAAGGTAAGAGAATTTTGATGATAGGAAGATGGGGTAAGACTCACGCATTAGCCAAAGCAATTGTAGAAAGAAGTTCCCAGAACATAGAATTATTTTGCTATATGGACAAGAAAAATCCAGTTTTATTATCGCTCGCTACTGATTATAAATTAGGAGATATGAAAAATAACGAAGAGATTTTCTAATATGCCCAAGTTCTTGATGTTGATTATGTTATTGCTGTTCCGCATATGTCATTGAGTACAGATATTGCAGACTATCTAGATGAAAGAGGAATAAAATGTATCGGCCCGAATAGAAGATGTAGTAGATTAGAAACCAGTAAAAGCTTTCTTAGAAAAATACTAGGAAAAACTGAATTGGATGTTTCCCCCACCCAAGCATTTTTTATTCAATTCCAAAGAAAAAGTTAAAGAACATATAAAAAATATCGATTATGATTTTGCGGTAAAACCAGTTGGTGTTACAGAAGGAGGTGGTGTAAAAGTTTTAGAAATACAATTGAATGATAAAAATGAGGCAATAGCCCACACTGAAGAAGTATTTGATAGTAATATCGGAGGAGTTCATAAAATCCTAATTGAAGAACGGTTAATTGGAAGAGAATTTACAATATAAGTTTTTGTTGATGAGGACGTAGTTATGGGAATGCCAGCTACTTGGGATTATAAATTACTTTATGACGGAGAAAAAGGGATTAATTACACCTGGCATGTGTTCCATAAGTTTTGCTGACCACCTCTCACCTTTTTTATCGCAAGAGTAATACATCTTTTCCTTGGTTATCATGAAACAAGCCCTATTCAAATTGAAGGAGAAATACGGGGATATATAAAGGTTTTTTTTCGACAATTTATTAAAACCAAAGATGGAATTAAAGTCATTGAATTCAATATTCGGCCTGGTGATTCCGAAATACTTAACATTATGCCAATTTTAAAAACAGATTTTTGGAAATTTGTGATGCAATTCTTGAACATAGATTAAGTGATTTGAAAATTGAATATGAAAATATGGCTACAGTTTGTAAATATATTGTAGGAAAGGGCTTCCCTTATTCTGAAGAAAAGATGATAATGGAGATCGATGAAGATGCAATTAAACAGGGAAGAGAAGAATTGTTCTATTCCTGTTTTAAAGTTAAGAAAAATGCTTATGAACCCAGCCTAAGGGAATTGCTGTTACAGTTAAAGGACAAGAAATACAGGAAGCCTATGAGCTTTGTGAAAAACTAATAAATGATAATATCAAAGGAGAAGAATTTGCTGAAGTATATAACCTGGCAGGGCAGATTAACGGAATAGTGCAACATCCCAATCATCTTTATAAAATAATGACAGACCATTTTGGCGATACATTTTTTGTGACAAAGGATGGTTCCAACAAAAATGAGATTGTAGGATTTATGTTGGGTTTTGCTTCCCCAATAATAAAGGGATATCTTTTTATCTGGCAGATAGCTGTTTCCCCAAAAGTGCAAGGTCAAGGTGTTGGATCTAAGCTTCTAAAATACACTATTGATTATTGCAGAAAGATGGATGCTTGCTCTAAAATTATAGCAACAGTAGAAACTACTAATAAAGCGTCTCAGTATCTTTTTGAAAAATTTAATTTTAGCATTGCTTCCAAAAAATTCAAAGCCCCTTATCAGGAATTAATAAGCTGCGAAGGCAAAGAAGCCATAACAAATTACTACAACAGTGGAACAGACGAAATATTCTATCTCCTTGATAATTTCTGAGGATATTAATATCTATTGTTAGAATTCCAGTTATTATAATTGTGGCAAGAGAATTGTATTTCAAGATTAGATAATAACTAACTGAATAACTTACAATTTCTTATAAAGACTAACACCACCTTCCTGGCCGCCTACAATTCCTTTGGCAAGCAAGTATGCTCTCTTCCAAAATAAAGCTGAAGATAAAATGTACACAATATCTGTAATAGATTAAACTCTTCCAATAAAAAGTAAGCAGCGATTTGTTTTTATGGTTTAAAACTGAGCGAAACATTTATCTGTGAAAAAAGATACTGATAAAATAAGCCCAAGCAGTAGTAAAAAGTATTAAGAATATTTTTCTACCATCTTCTTTATGTTAAACCATTCCCACATTTCTCTTTACAAATTAAACTATTTTTTGATTTCTTACATATCAGAAAATTATTGGAGATTTGAGGTTTTTTATGTATAGTAAAGAAATAAGACAACAGTTTATAGATTTTTTTAAGCAGAAAGGACATAAAGAGGTAAAATCGGCGCCGGTAATTCCCATAGATGACCCTACCCTGCTTTTTACGAATGCTGGAATGAACCAGTTCAAAGATATTTTTTTAGGAAAAAGACAGATTGAGTATAAAAGAGCAGTGGACAGCCAAAAATGCATTCGTGCTGGTGGTAAACACAACGATTTGGAAGAGGTAGGTCATGATGGTTATCATCACACCTTTTTCGAGATGCTCGGCAATTGGAGCTTTGCGGATTATTATAAAAAAGAAGCGATTATTTGGGCTTGGGAACTGCTTACCAAAGTTTGGAAGCTGCCTAAGAATAAACTTTATGCCACTGTACATCATTCCGATAAAGAAGCCTATGAAATTTGGGAAAAAGAAACAGATATCATCACTTCCCATATAGAATATCATGGTGATAAAGATAATTTTTGGGAAATGGGTGACACAGGACCCTGCGGACCATGTTCCGAAATTCATTTCGACAAAGGAATTTCTGCTTGCCATTTCCAAAATAATCCTAAGCATCACTGTAAAGTAAATGGCAATTGTCATCGTTATATAGAATTATGGAACTTGGTATTTATTCAATATTATCGCGATGAAAAGGGAGTATTGCAGCATTTAAAAAATAAATATGTAGATACTGGTGCTGGATTTGAAAGATTGTGCCAAATTCTACAAAATAAGGATTCTAATTATGATATCGATCTATTCACGCCAATTTTGTCAAAAATTTCAGAGCTTTCGGGTATCAAATATATACCCTCTCATCAAGATAGGGCAGCTGGAATTTCCCATCGAGTAATTGCCG
Organism: Candidatus Cloacimonadota bacterium; assembly: GCA_034189845.1. Classification (GTDB taxonomy): domain Bacteria; phylum Cloacimonadota; class Cloacimonadia; order Cloacimonadales; family TCS61; genus JASUTE01. Next base: position 3,733 of record JAXHUB010000154.1, read on the forward strand.
ATCATATTCGAGCTCTTAGTTTCGCACTTGCAGATGGCGGCATGCCTTCCAATGAAGGACGTGGTTATGTGCTTAGAAGAATTTTACGTCGCGCAGCTCGCCATGGCAGATTGCTTAATTTCAGCGAGCCTTTCCTATATAAACTTGTTGATACTGTTGTTCAAATAATGGGCGATCATTTTTCCGAACTTGCTGACAAAAAAGAACATATAAAATTAATTATAAAAGCTGAGGAAGAACGTTTCAATTTAACTTTGGATAAGGGATTAAGTAAGTTTGAAGAAATTATCGATGATACAAAGGGAAAAACAATTTCGGGACAAAACGCATTTATGCTTTACGACACTTACGGGTTTCCTCTTGATCTTACTAAAATTTTAGCTGAAGAAAAAAATCTTGAAGTTGATGAAAAAGGATTCGAAAAAGAGATGGAAAAGCAGAAAAAAAGGGCTCGCTCTGCTGCTAAATTCCAACATTTCAAAGAAACTACTGATTGGATCGAATTACATCAAGTTGCCCCAACCCAATTTGTGGGTTATGAGAAAAATAAAACAATGGTTAATCTATTGAAATATAGCATAGATGATGATAATAATGTGGAGCTTGTATTCGATAGAACTCCATTTTATGCTGAGTCTGGTGGACAAGTAGCCGATATTGGGCATGTTTACAACCAACAAGCCGATATCAAGATAACCGATGTGCAAAAAGAGGGAGATATTTACATACATTATGGCAAATTACAAGATGGGGAGATAAATTCCGAACCCTATACTGCTGCCGTGCTAAAAGATTATCGCAAAAATGTTGCCAGAAATCATACTGCTACTCACCTTTTGCACAAAACTTTAAAAGAAATTTTAGGTGAACATGTGAATCAGAAAGGTTCATTAGTACATCCAGAATATTTAAGATTCGACTTTACACATTACCACCAAGTTTCCATAAGAGAATTACAAATGATAGAGGAATTGGTGAACAACAGAGTACGCCAGTGTTTAAAAATAAAAACAGAGATAAAAAACCTGGAAGAAGCAAAAAAAGAAGGAGCAACAGCTCTTTTTGGCGAAAAATATGGTGAAACAGTTAGAGTTGTTAGTATAGATGATTATAGTAAGGAACTCTGTGGTGGAACTCATCTTAATTTTACAGGAGAAATAGGACTTTTTAAGATACGCAACGAAACTTCTATTGCTGCTGGAGTTCGTCGTATAGAAGCTATCACAGGTTTTCAAGCAGAAAAATATGTTCGCAGTTTAGAAGACGAACGCTCTATATTGCAGCAAATCCTGCATGCTCAAGCAAACAACATAATAAAAAAAGCAGAAAGTTTGGTTACTATTAACAAAAAGCTGCAAACAGAAATTGAAAAGCTGAAAATGAAGAAAGCCGGCTCACAATTGGATGATTTAATAAAAAAGGCGCAAGAAATTGATGGAATAAATTTAGTTGTAGGAAAAATAAAGGTACCCAACCAACGTGAGATGCGTCAATTAGGCGATCAATTGAAAAACAAATTGGGAAGCGGGGTTGGTATATTGGCTTCCGAAATAAATGATAAAGTTGCTTTAATTGCAGTAGTAACAAAAGATATTACAAATAGAATACAGGCGGGTAAAATTATTTCACAAATAGCTAAGATAGTCGATGGTAAAGGCGGCGGAAGACCAGATATGGCGATGGCTGGCGGTAAAAATGTTGATAAGATTAACGAACTTATACAAAATGTCCCCAAAATTGTGAGAGATATGTTATGAAAAAGATAAAATGGTCTAGCTTATTAATAGTTTTATTTCTTTATTTCTGTGTTCTAACACCTAAATATAATAAGATAATTCAACAGAAAGATTATGATTTTTATGGACCAAATAGGGAAAGTTTAGTTTATTTTCCCCTCAATACAAAAGCAAATAAATTTACTCTCTCATTACCTTCTAATAAAAATATCATTGACACAGTTTATCAACAAACCATGTTTGAAAAGAATAAATTATGAAAATTTTAATTATTAGGCTCAGTTCACTGGGAGATATTGTTATAACACAACCAGTTACAGCTGTATTGCAGGAAAAATACCCACAAGCACGCTTAGATTTTCTTACAAAACCTCAATTCAAGCAATTGATAGAAGCCTTTGGTACTATAGATAACATCTACACTACAGGGAATAATCTTAAACTCATCCATCAGTTGCGCAAAAATGAATATGACGTTATTATCGACTTGCAAGCTAAACTAAACTCATTTTTATTAAAAACAATTACAGCAGGTCAAAAGACTGTAACCTATGATAAAAAACACATGTTGCGAAGAAAAATCATAAACCATAAAACCGATGAAAAGATAGAATCTACAGTCTCATTATATTTTAGTGCTCTGAAAAAATTGGGAATTAATGAGACTATTAGACCTCCTAAACTGAATGCTCTCTCAATAAAAAAAATCGGTTTTTTGAACTTTCTTAACCATATAAAAGAAAAAGACACAAAACTAATCGGTATTTTCCCTGGTGCTAAACATTTTACAAAGCAATATCCTTTTTGGAATTATGCCAAAGTGATCGGATTAGCTCCCGAAAACTTCAAATTTGTTGTTTTAGGCAACGAGAACGAAAAAGACCTGGCTATCAAAATCGATAAAGAGTGCTCTCAAGAAATTTTAGACTTAACTGGTAAATTGAATATACAGGAACTGATAAGTGTGATAAATATTTTAGATGCAGTTGTTTCTAATGATAGTGGACCTATGCATATTGCTGCTGCTTTACATATACCACAAGTAGCGATTTTCGGGGCTACCCACCCCGATCTGGGGTTTGCACCCATGAACGACAAAGCCGTTGTTTTAGCTCTGAACCTGGAATGCCAACCTTGCTCTTTGCATGGTGAATCATTTTGCCCTAAAGCTCATTTCCGTTGCTTAAACTCCCTTGCACCAGAAACCGTTATCAATGCTTTGTTAAAACTTCTCGATAAATAATCATATTTTGTAACCTTCCTTTACACCTAAAAAACTTTGTTGACAAACCAGAACTCTATAAATTTTTTAGTATAAATTTGGGAGAATTTATGTTAGGAACAAGAGGGAAAGATGAATCAAAAATTACAAGAAATATTAACCAAGTATATTACCCGTAATTATTCGTTAACTTCTGAAATATTAGCAAATATAGATGAAGAAGCAAATAATCTCACCGAAATAATTGGTGAAAATGGTGTGGGTAAATTTTATATTTTAAAAAATCTTTATAAAGAACTCGAAAAACGTGATAAGAATTTTGAACTCTATCAGCCTTATATTTTCAAACTCAA
>JAXHUB010000155.1:0-3684 GCA_034189845.1 Candidatus Cloacimonadota bacterium
TGCAAAAAAGGGACTACTACATCTTGGTTTTGATGAAGTTGCCGAAGAATCGATGGTAACTGAGATGATGAGCAGAATGATAAGAGATTATATTAAAAAACATCCACAGACTAAACCCGTAATTTCCAGTAATTGTCCTGCAATCGTCAGACTTATTCAAGTTAGATTTAATTCTCTTTTACCAAATATTTTAAAAATTGAAGCTCCTATGAGTGTTTTAACAATGTATTATCGTAATAAAATAGCCAAAGAAAAAAAACTAGCAGAAGATGATATTGGTATATTTCTAATTGTGCCTTGTGTTTCTCAAGTAACCGCAGTTCATCAACCCGAAGGTGCTTATAAAAATGTTCACGATGGGGCTATTTCCATAGGTGAAGTTTATAAAGCAGTGATGAGTAATCTTAAAGAAGTGCAAAATGATGAAAATTATATAAAAACCTATCCAAAGGGATTAAGTTGGGCAATTTCTGGTATGGAAGCTGAAGAAGTTAATGATGGCAATTTGCGTGTCTTGGCTGTTAGTGGGATCCATAATGTAATAAAAATATTACATAAAATAGAAGATCAACAGTTGGACACCTACGATTTTGTTGTATTGCACAGTTGTACCAACGGATGTGTGGGTGGGGTATTGAATGCTGAAGATCCCTTTGTTGCTACTAGTCGTATTCGGGCACTTCTGCGTAATGCAGAGCATAAAGATTTTGCCGATGATTATTTCTACGAGCTATATGAAAACAATATGTTCGATGTTCTTCCATTGGAGGCGCGCTCTATTATGCATTTAGATAGCAATATAAAGGGTGCATTGGAGAAGATGAAGAAAATAAGAGAGATCACACAAAAATTACCTGGCTTAGATTGTTCCGCTTGCGGTTCACCCACTTGTAGAGCACTAGCCGAAGATATTGTGGCTGGTAAAGCTAAGTTAGATGACTGTGTGGTAAGATTAAAAAAGAATCTTAAAAAGAACGAGGGGAAAAAGGAATGATCTTATTGAAGGATTTCTTAAAAAAAATTGATGGTCAAATACTTACACAGAAGGTCGATATTTCTAATACAAAAATAAAAGACGGATATGTTTCAGACCTTTTGAGTGATGTGATGGGTAATGCTAAGGAAGGACAGGTTTGGATTACGATTATGCGCCATTTGAACGTGGTTGCTGTTGCTTCTTTAGCCAATCTTTCTGCAGTTGTTTTTGCTAAAAACTATAAACCAGAAAAAGCAGTTATCGACAAAGCTAACGAAGAGGGTATCTGTCTTATTTCTACTTCACTTCCTACTTTTGAGGTTACCGGTATTTTATACGAAATGCTAAAAAAAACTAGGTAATTTCCTTGAAGTGGTATCGCGCTGATCTTCATATCCACTCGGTGCTTTCTCCCTGTGGCAGTTTGGAAATGTCGCCTCGTAGTGTGATGCGCATTGCCAAAGAGAAAAAGCTCGATTTAATAGCTATCACCGACCATAATTCGATGGCAAATTGCATGCAATATGCTCAGGTGGCTGCAGAATTTGGAATTGATTTCCTATATGGTGTGGAAGTGCAAACAGCGGAAGAAATTCATTTAGTTGCACTTTTCGATAATTTGCATCTAGCTTTAGAATTTGATAAAGATCTTTATAAATCTTTGCTGCTTGTAGATAACGATCCTGATTATTTTGGTGATCAGGTAGTAGTAGACAGCGAGGAAAACATAGTTCGTTTTGAAAAGAGGGCTCTAATAAATTCTTCTTGTTGGAATTTCGATGAAGCCCTCAATAGGGTTAATGAAGCCAGTGGTTTTGCTTTTCCAGCTCATGTGGATGCTGCAACTTACAGCGTTATTGCTCAATTGGGCTTTATTCCCGAAAATAGTAATATTTCTGCAGTAGGAATAAGTGCAAAGGCAAATATAAACGAAGTTTTAGAAAAATTTCCACAACTAAAAAAATATAGCCTTATCCAAAATTCCGATGCTCATTATTTAAAAGATATTGGAAGTGGGTTTACCTATTTTTATTTAGAAGAGACTAATGTAAATGAATTAAAATTGGCATGTGAAAATAAAAAGGGAAGAAAAATAAAAAATAGATATAGGAGGACAAATGTCTAAAGTTTCTGAAAAGGACAATTTGTTGTACAAGGAACTACAAAATGTTATCGATAGTAAGAGTGATCTGCAGAATCCTCTCATAGAGGTGCTTCGAGAAGCACAGGAAATTTTTGGTTACTTACCAATGGAAGTACAAAAATTTATCGCAAATAAGATGAATTTGCCAATTGCCCATGTTTATGGCGTAGTTACTTTCTACAATTTCTTTTCTATGATACCACGTGGTAAGCATATCGTTAACGTTTGTACTGGAACTGCATGCTATGTAAAAGGTGCTCCCAGATTAATACAAATGTTGGAAGATGAGCTGGGCATTAAAATGGGCGAAACCACAAAAGATGGTCTTTTCACTCTCACATCCGTACGTTGTGTGGGTGCTTGCTCTCTTGCACCTGTTTTCGTTATAGGTGAAGAAACATACGGCAGAGTTGACAATAGAGATAAATTAAAAGAAGTTTTAAATAATTATCGTATTTAAATATGCAAGATATTTCATTACACTTGTTAGATATTATAGAAAATTCTATAAGTGCCAAAGCAAAGCTAATTCAAATTGAAATACTAGTGCAAGTTATGAGAAATAAACTGGTGATTAGCATTGAGGATGATGGTATTGGGATGGATGCTGAAACTTTGCAAAATGCCCAAGATCCTTTTTATACTAGTAAAAATCAACGGGAGAAAAAGATTGGTTTAGGAATTCCGCTTTTTAAACAAAATGCCGAGATGTGTGATGGTGGTTTTTGGCTGAAAAGTACGCCTGGTGTTGGCACCAAAATCATAGCTGAATTTCGTTACGATCATGTGGATAGGATGCCCTTGGGTAATATTGCAGATACAATTTTGGGCTCAATTATCGGTCATCCGGAAGTGGATTTTGTCATTAAACTATACCGCATTTTCTTAAATGGTGAAAAACTAAGCTTTGAATTTGATACCAGGCCAATAAAAAAGGAATTAGAAGGTGTTCCACTAAATCATCCGGAAGTATATCAATTATTACAAAATGAAATAAAAAAAGGAATAATAAAAACAAAAATGGAGGAAATCTGATGAAAACTCTCGAAGAACTCAGAAAAATTCGGGAAAAAGCACAAAAACAGATGAAATTACGAGAAAGCCAACACCGCATCAAAATTGTTGTTGGTATGGGTACATCCGGAATTGCTATGGGTGCCCGAAAAGTTATGAAAACAATCTTGGACGAAGTAGCAAAACGCAACCTGGATGATGTATTGGTAACACAGACAGGAGAAAAGGGTTTATCTTCTATGGAACCTGTAGTAGATGTGATAAAAAATGGAAAAAAAATTATTACCTACGGCAATGTTACTCCCGAAAAAGCTAGGAAAATTGTTGCTGAACATATTGTAAATGGTAAAGTTGTTAATGATTTTGTAGTAGCAAGAGAATCGCAAGAGTAGGAGGAGTAGATGTCTATAAAAAGAACTGATGTATTACTTTGCTGTGGTTCAGGATGTGTTTCTTCTGGGGCCTTGAAAATAAAAACAAAAATGAAACAAGTTTTGGAAGAAAACAATCTTTCTGATGAAGTGAATATCATCGAAACAGGATGTATGGG
>JAXHUB010000156.1:0-3015 GCA_034189845.1 Candidatus Cloacimonadota bacterium
CCGCAATCGTGAATCTGCTCGTTTGCATTTACTGAAAAAAATAACCGATAAAAAATTGATGAACGAATTACTGTTTCAGCTAGTTCAAAGTGCAGGGGTTCATCAGACAGCTTGGCTACACCCAGCTGATTTACAGATAAAATCAAAATTAAGAAAAAATTGCCTGTGCTGTTCATGCTATGCTACATCTCCTCATTACCCACCCCAGTCTGTTTCACCGCAGTAGTTTAAACATATTTTGCAAAATTACTAAGCTGCACTGGTGTTTTTTTATAAAGCAAGTAAATCCACTTGGAAACAATTTTCGGTAAAAACTCATTACACCGTTGCCAAACTGCGGCAAGCTATAGGAGAAGCCAAAAGTTTTGGATTAGCTACCGGTGGCTGTAAACAGCTTTTTTGTGCGGAAAAGCCAAAATGTCCCGTTTTAATTGGGAAAGAGTGTCCTTATTCCGCAATTGTCCAAACTTCCTTTTCGGCTGTCTGTATAGATTTTAAAGCTTTGCAAAACAAGCCGATTGGAAACTATATCCGCAAAGATATGCCCTTCTTACCAGATTGATCTTAATCTAACCCACTACCCAGAATATTCAAAATTATGTGATTGACAGAATTAATTTCTCATCTATTATTTAAAATCTAGTAGGTCGAGTCACACACTGAGGAGGCAGTATGAAACGAATTATTACCAGTGAAGCTAAACCTATAAAATTGTGGACAGATGAAATCGAGTCAGGAGCTTTACAACAAGCCAAAAACTTAGCCAATCTGCCATTCACCTACAAGTGGGTAGCTATTATGCCCGATGTCCATCAAGGTTATGGTATGCCTATCGGCGGAGTACTGGCCACCAAAGAGATAATCATTCCCAATGCAGTTGGCGTGGATATCGGTTGTGGTATGTGTGCTGTACCAACTTCGTTAAAGTCGCTTTCTAAAAAGCAGCTGCCACAGATATTGCAAATAATTAGCAACCAGGTCCCGCTTGGATTCAAACATCATTCGCAACCTCAGGTATGGGAAGGATTCTATAACGCGCCCAAAATCCCCATAATCCAGCAAGAATTGGATAAAGCACGCTATCAACTGGGAAGTTTAGGTGGTGGTAATCACTTCATGGAAATCCAGAAAGGCTCTGATGGTAAAATTTGGCTCATGCTGCACTCTGGTTCGCGTAATTTTGGATTAAAAATCGCCCGGCGATTTCACCAAAAAGCCAAAAAATTTTGTAACCAAAAGAAATATAAATTACCCACCTTTGATTTGGCATATCTACCATTGGAAAGCAGGTCTGCCCAAGATTATTTACAAGCAATGAATTTTGCTCTGGAATTTGCTAAAGCCAGTCGCTTTGCTATGTTGGAAAAGATGAAAAATAGTGTACGAGAATTTATTTATAACGTGCAGTTTGGCAACGTAATCGATATTCCTCACAACTATGCCGCTTGGGAAGAACATTATGGCCAAAAGGTTATGGTACACCGTAAAGGTGCTACCTCAGCACAAAAAGGTCAGTTGGGAATTATACCCGGCTCTCAAGGTGCTAAAAGTTATATAGTACGCGGAAAAGGCAACCCGGAATCTTTTATGTCCTGCTCCCACGGAGCTGGCCGCACTATGAGCCGCCGCCAAGCTCGTAAACAACTTAACTTAGCTGCTGAAAAAGAAAAACTAGAAAAACAGCACATCATTCACTCCATAAAAAGTAATAAAGACCTCGACGAAGCAACTTCTGCCTATAAAGATATTAGCCAGGTAATGCAAAACCAACAGGATTTGGTAGAAATAGTAGTAGAACTTACCCCATTAGCAGTAATCAAGGGATAGTTTTTACTTGACCGATGACAGATTATTTACCAAAATTAATATTATTTAGGAGAGAGATACACCAACATTCCAAAAATACCAGATCAAGCCGATGAGCAGAACTGAATTAAATTTTGCTCTCGAGCTGGCGGCGGCAGAAGGCTGGAATCCAGGCTTGTATGATGCTGATGCTTTTGCTGCTGCTGATCCAGAGGTATTTTTTATCGGTAAATTGGAAAGTGAGCCAATCGGAACTATCTCTGCAATAAAATATGGATAAGATTTGGTTTTTTAGGATTTTATATTGTGAAGTCCGAATTTCGTGGATTGGATTATGGTTACCATCTTTGGAAAACAGCTATGCAACGCTTGCAAGGACGCAATGTTGGTCTAAATGGAGTAGTAGAACAACAGCCAAATTATTGCAAATCCGGATTTCAGCTAGCCTATCGCAATATTCGTCAGCAAGGTTTTACAGGAGACAGTATACCTCAGGATAGCATGCTGGTGAATCTACAAAACTTTAATTTTCCCGATATAGAAGCCTATGATAGAAAGTTTCCCCAACTCAGCGCTATAACTTCTTATAAAGATGGTTGCAACAACCACAAAGTGCGGTCTATAGTTATTGAAACAAAAACCATTGGCAGGTTATGGCATGATTCGCTCCTATTGCGAAGGTTACAAAATTTGGCTACTTTTTGCTGAGAATAAGCACATTGCTGAACTTATCTTCCTATGCTTTACGCTCCAGCGTGAAACCAGATCAACCGCTATTTTTAGACACACCTGAAGTAAAAAAAGCCGCTCTGCAACTGGCAGAAAAATACAAGATGGAAATGGTTTTCGAAACTACTCGTATGTACACAGACCAATTTCCCAAAATCCCCACCACTAAAATATTCTGTGTGACAACTTTCGAGCTGAGATAAGCTGTGAAATAAAAGAAAATCATTATCTTAATTATTATAAGCGCTATTTTTCTATTTTGCTTCGCTTATATAGAAATGCAGGTTAGAAAAACGTGTGAAACTGCTAAATTAAATTTTCGGCAAGATCACCTTCATTCTTTAATCCAACAAACCCAGACAGAACTAAATTGTTTTAAATAAGATACCGGGCAATTTGGGCTATCGGGCAGTTATGCGATAAGCGAGCGGTTGTTTTTTTACAAAAATATATTAAAGAACATACCCGACAAAACCCTTG
>JAXHUB010000157.1:0-3095 GCA_034189845.1 Candidatus Cloacimonadota bacterium
AATAAACAACTTATTAATACTTTTCTCATCATAACCTCTCTCCTAACCATTTTAGTTAATTTTACCTTTGTTTTACCAAAATTCTTATGAATTATTTCCTTAAAACCAAGTTGTTGGGCAGTTTAGATATTTTCCTTTTTATCGTCTATAAAAATCGATTCAGCAGGTTTAATATCGAATTTGTTGCATGCCACTTTATAAATTTCAGGAAAGGGCTTCACAGCTCCCAATTCATAGGAAATCATTAGACGATTTTCCAAAAAATGCAACTCAGGATAGTTTTCCCAAATATGGGGAAAATGTATCTCATCGGTGTTGGGAAGCACAAATACACGATATTTTTCATCCAAATTGCGGGCGAGTTCAATCATGCTGTAATTAGCTTCAAATAATTCAGTCAATATAGAAGCAAACTCCTCCAGCGATATATGTAACTTTCAATATTTATTTAAATTTTGCAAGAATTCTTCTGCACCTATTTCCCCTGCATCAAAGCAATAAATAAGTTTACGAGCTTTTTTCAGATCTTTTGGGGTGGTTTGTATTTCAATTTTTGGTAAAATACCTAGAAATCTACATCGATAAGTACATTTCCCAGATCAAAAATTATATTTTTTACATTCATCTTTCTAAAATTATTGTCACTGGGCCATCATTTACCAAATCTATCTCCATTTCTGCGCCAAAAACTCCCAGCTGTGGTTTTATACCAAATTCATTTAACTTATCAGCAAATTGCAAATAATATTTTTCTGCTAATTTTGGTAGAGCAGCTTTATCGAAACTGGGTCTTCTTCCTTTTTTGCAATCGGCACAAAGTGTGAATTGCGATATTAATAAAATCTCGCCGGAAATATCGATAATAGATCGGTTCATTTTCCCATCTTCATCTTCAAATATCCTCAGCCCGATTATTTTCTTGGCTAGCCAATTCAATTGCTCTTCACCATCATTTTTTGCTATTCCCAAAAACAATAATAAGCCTTTTGATATGCTAGAGATTTGCTGACCTTTTACTTCTACAACAGCCTTTTTTACTCTTTGCAAAACTATTTTCATGCTTATTTCTTATAAATTTCTGGAAAAAGTATTTGTTCTACACTTTCGATGATAATATGAAGAACCAGCATATGCAATTCCTGAATTCTAGCTGTGTTTTTTCCAGGGAAGATTATTTGGTAATCTGCTTTATCCTTCAAAACTCCGCCGCTCTTACCTAAGAAACAGACAGTCTGCAATCCCAGTTGTTTGGACTTTTCAAGAGCATTTAGTATATTTTCGGAATTACCGCTGGTCGAAATTCCCACAAAGATATCGCCCAAGTTTCCGTAAGCTTCTATTCCTCTGGCAAAAATTTTATCAAATCCATAATCATTCCCTACACAGGTGATATGAGCAGGATCTGTAAGTGCAATTACTGGAAGAGCTTTTCTATCTTTATCATATTTTCCAGTAAATTCCTCGGCAAAGTGAATTGCATCGGCTGCACTACCCCCATTCCCACAAATAAGAACTTTCTTCCCAACCGAAAAGGCAGCAGCAATTTTTTCACTTACCTGCTCTATTTTTATTAAATTGCTTTCCTCATTAATAAACTCTTTCAGAAGCAGATAAGCATTATTCAAGGATTTTTCAATATTTTCCAGCATATATTCTCCTCTTTTTTATATATGGTAAATAATACTTATAACATATCGGGCGCAAGAAATTTTTAAAATTCTGCTTTCAGCTCCACCTGAATTTCATGTTTTGTATCTTGATTGGGATAGCTGTCACCGTTATATTCCAAGCTGGTTGAAGTGAATTTATTTATCTTGTAATTAAAATTAAATTTCCAATTCCAAATATTCCCCTCTCTTTTTTCAGGTAAATAACCCAAAAATCCTGAACCGCTTCGCCAATTCTTCCTATAAAGCAAACGTCCAAATATTCTGTATCTATTAGATCCAAAGTAAGTTAGATTTTCACTAATATCCCAACTTTTTATATTATAACTACCTTCCCCCAAATTGCTACTGCCCACCTCTTTATCATAACTCATTTCTGTTGTTAAAACCAATGAAGAAGGCAGATTGCTACGTATATCCAGTTGTATTTCATTTTTATCGATTCGGGAGTGATAGTATGAATCTTCTTCTTCGGTATAAAAATAGGAAAGCTCAACATCATTATCTTTTATCATTCTACTGCGTAAACTTGCCTCCCATTGATTATAGCGACTAATTTGTTCAGACTGATAGCGATTGTCTAGGATTTTATCGTATTGAAAACCCAGTTTAGCAGTAAGTCTTCTATGCCAAATATCTATCCAAACATTTTGGAAAAGGCTATTCTTACCGTAAAGTGTACTTCCTTTTTTCATTAAAGCATTTGGGTTTAAAAAATAGATCGAAGTTTTATCGTCTGCTTTAGAATTTTCGGTGACAATAACGTTGGTTTCGGTTTCAAAACGTTTTGCAAAGCCCTTTGTGAGCTGAGCTGGTTTGAAATAAAGATTGAAATTAGCATTTACTTCCACCGACAATTGTGGATTATCGTAATCTATATCGGTAACTTCCCAAATATATTCGCCATCATCAGAATAGGTGCCGGTGCTATCGTAAAGACCATATTCCTCTCCAACATATACCAATTCTCGCTGTTTAGGATAGAATTCCACATTTTGGAGTGAATATGTAAAATCGGAATCTAAAGCTTGCTGCCAAAAAGAATTGGAAACTCTAATCTCTGCCATATCATAACTTTCTTGCTGTGTAGTTCGGCGCGAAATATCCACATCGAATTGATGATTTGATGTATTCCAATACGAACTGATACCATAAGTGTTTGCTTTTTCTTTCTGTTTCCAAGTTGTACTTAAAGAATCGTTAACTTCCTGCTGCCAGTGTAGAGTAGCAGAAACCTTATTATCTTTAGAATAAGAAAAATTCCCTTTTAGTTTTGTTATACGATCTCCCTTAAATTCCATTAATTCACTGTCGTTCTCTCTTTGTTTATTAAAGTAGCCGCTTCCTAAAGAGAAATTTTGCCACTTGTATAATGCTTGCAGATTATGTTGGTACAGTTTTATAAAATTAGCACTGTAAATATTGAGA
>JAXHUB010000158.1:0-6623 GCA_034189845.1 Candidatus Cloacimonadota bacterium
GTCTGCTTTCTTTGTGTCGTTGTCTATTTTTCTACTTATAATATTTTTTAACATTAGGATGGATGAAAAATAAGCGAATGATTAATAGGATGCTGAACAAAAAATAAAGAAATTGTTCGGTAACATCGGGAATTGGGAAAAACTTATTCCGAACTGAAAGAATTCGAAAATAAATTGGAAGAAAAAGATAAAAATGATGAATATTTTTTTCACTAAAGAAAATGAAAAAACTAAGTTGACGATTTCCAATAATGGCGGGAAAATTAAACAAAAAAATACTGGAAAATTTTTAATCCTGATTTCACAATGAAAGAAGAAGGTACACGAATGGGTTTATATATGTCGAAAACGAAAATCGGGAAAAATATAAAAGGCAAATTACTGGTCAGGAATATTCTGCAGGGGGTAGAGTTCTTGATAATAGTTTAGGAGGGGAAAATGGTAGAAATTGACAAAAACTCGATCATAATTCATCAATATCTTAATGGAGTGGTTGGGAAACTTATTACAGAGCTTACTCTAAAATGGCGCCAAAAACTAGATGCAGTCGGTTCTATGATACAAAATTTTGAGGATGCTTTTATAGATAACGAGCTTTCACTTGACTATATCAGAGAGAAAACTAATAGGTGTTTTAGTGTTCTAAAAAATATCAGCAGGAATGTGGACGATTTTAACTATTTGCTTTATTCCAATAAACAAACTAATCATTTTGATGTAGAAGAAATAATCGAGCGTTGCATTACAATTATGAAGATTATAACCTCTGAACAGGGGATAGAGATTAGTTATAAATGTGAAGATACGTATTTTTTGGAAGGAGAAGCGAACCAATTTGGGCTGGTTTTGCTTTCGCTAATTCTTAATTCCAAAGAAAGTATTGAGGAAGCAAAGTCCCAAGCAGGATATATAAAAATTAACTGTCATAAAGGAAAAGATAAATTTACTGTATCAGTTATAGATAACGGCAAAGGAATTCCATATACAATAGAGTTGGAAGATAATCTGTTTAATCCATTTATTACGACCAAAGACAGCGAGAAGCATAGCGGTATGGGGCTATATGTGAGTAAAATGATAATAGAAGATAATTTCAAAGGTAAATTTCATTATCGAAATACTAAAGAAGGAGCAGAATTTAGATTTGAGGTATAAACTATGGTAGAAAAGGTAAAAATTGAGATTTTGTATGTAGAAGATGAAGAGATGATAAGAAGTTCGATAAACGAGATGTTACGACGCCGGGTAGAAACTTATTATGTGGCACAGAATGGGCAGGAGGGATTAGAGTTATATCAAAAACACCAACCCGACCTTGTGATTACTGATATTAAAATGCCTGTAATGAATGGTTTAGAGATGATTCGTGAAATAAATAAAATTGATAGTGAAGCTAATGTAGTAATAACCTCGGCCCACAGCGAAGCTAATTTCTTTATGAGTGCCATAGAATTGGGCGTTAGTAACTTCCTACTAAAACCTATAGATAAACGCAAGCTTTTTAGAATTATCCAGAAATTTGCTGATGAAAAATTTCTAAAAATGCAATTAGCTAAACAAGAGAAGGAAAAAAAACTTGCTCAGGATGCTTTAAAAGCTAGCGAAGAAAAATTTAGAACCATAACTTCTAGTGCCAATGATGCCATACTTATGGTAAACAAAGAAGATGAAATCACCTATTGGAATCCAGCTGCTGAACGGATGTTTGAATTTAGCTCAGAAGAAATTTATGGCGAGAATTTTGTAGATAAAATTGTTCACGATGATCTGAAGCATAAAATGCAGAAGGGCTTAAGAATTTTAAGTGAAGAGCTTCATAAGAGTTCAGGTGGTGATACTATAGAGATAATAGGAAAGAAAAAGAGTGGTGTGCTTTTCCCGGTAGAGTTTTCTCTTTCCACAGTGGAATTAGATGGGAAAAATGATGTGGTGATAGTAATTCGAGACAGAACTGAGCAAAAAATGATGGAAAAAAAATTGAGTAAAAGTGAAGCCAAGTACCGTAAGGTTATTAATTTAACTTCGCAAGGTTTTGGAATAACCAAACTGCATCAAGGATTTGTGGAAGTAAATGATGCACTGTGTCAGATGTTGGGGTACGATAAGGATGAGCTATTGGGTAAGCATCCATTTGATTTTGTTACTCCCGATGTAGATGGAGAAATTAAGAAACAAATCCATCTTAATGATAAAGAGAATCACCACCGTAATTTTGATATAAAATTTCTGACCCGAAATAATGAAGAAAAATATGTAAATATAACCAGTTCAGACCTGTTGGATGATGAAGGTTATGTAATTGGTGAGTTTAGTTTTTATAACGATATAACCAAGCAAAAAAATGCTGAAGAGAAGATAAAAAAACTCTATCAGTCTTTGATGCAGGAACTTGATGTAGCTTCTTCAGCACAGTCTTTTATGTTACCCCAATGGCTTATGTTAGAAAATAATCTGATTGTTTCTTCTAACTATACGCCCTCTTCCAAGGTGGGTGGTGATTTATTCGATTTCATTAAGATTGATGATACCAGGTATGTGGCGTATGTAGGAGATGTTTCTGGACATGGTGTACAAGCTGCTCTTTTGATGACAGCAGTAAAATCGACTATTAATATGATTGTGGAAAATCAGAAAGATGAATTAAAACCCCATTATATAATGAACAGATTGAATAAGATTTTAACAGAAAAACTTCTTTTCAAAAATTATATGACCATGATTCTGGGAATAATTGACACCGAAGAGGAGGAAATTCGCTATTTCAATGCTGGTCATCCTCCGGTAATTCAATACAATATTCAAGATAATAAAGCAACTTTGGCTGTGGAAAAAGGTTCCATTCCAATTGGCTGGGAAACAGAGATTGAATATAAAGAAGAAGAAGAAGATGTATTACCGATAAATGATAAAATTATAACTTTCTTCTATACAGATGGAATCTTTGAATGCCAAAATAAAAAGAACAATGAGCTGGGATTAAAAGGATTTGTAGATTTTTTAGAAACTAATATTGAATATGATAATTTTGCCATTATACCTCATAAAATTAAAAAAAGATTAATCGATTTAAATTATGATATTACCTTAGACGATTTTACTCTACTTGCTTTTAAGAAAAATGTTGCTGATCGTGATAAATCGGAGAAAAAGCTTTTCTTAATGGGTTCTATGCTAATAAATACTGGAAAGATTGGTGCACAATGCGAAAAAATGGTAAAAGAGTATTATGATGACGACAAATTTGCTACAGAGGTTGAATTGGTTGTGAATGAATTTCTGAATAATGTCATAATTCATGCTCTTTCCAATAAACCAGATACCATTATCTTGTTACAAATAGAAATAAATAAAAATGTTAATCTAACTGTTTGGGATAAAGGAATACCTTGGGAAGTACCCGAAAAGAAAAATAATGAAATGGTTGAAGAAGTTGATAACCTTTCAGAACATGGTAGAGGCATTCCTATAATTTATGCTCTGGCAACTTCGTTAAAAAGAATTCGCTACGACGAGATAAACGAAACAACCATAGTTTTGGAAAGAGGTGAAAAGGAATGAGTGAAAGAGTATATGATTTAAAGGTTTTGCTGGTGGAAGATGAAAGCATTATCCGAGAATCTTTTCGTTCTTTACTAAAACGGCGTGTTAAGAAATTTATTTCAGCTCAAAATGGTATAGAGGGTTTGGAAAAATATAAGCAGAGTAAGAGCGATATTGTTTTTACAGATATAAAAATGCCCAAAATGGATGGTCTGGAAATGGTCAATGAGATCCGAAAAATTGAACCCAATGCAAGAATCTTTGTTATTTCTGCTCATAGTGAACCGGAATATTTATTGGATGCCATCGAAGCTGGTGTGAATGGTTTTCTAATTAAGCCGGTGGAGAAATCTAAACTCTATGATATGTTAGAGCGCATTAACAAAGAATTGAAATTGAAAAAAGTAGTAGAAGAAAAAAGACGTGAGAAAGAATTAGCTGAGCTTAAACTACGTCAAAAGGAAAAAAAATATAGAAAAATTTTTGAACAACTGCAAGATGTTTTTTTTGAAACAGACTTAGCAGGTAATATTATTACAATCACGCCATCGGTAAAAGATTTCACTGGCTATTCCATAGAGGAAATTAGTAATAAAAATGTCAAAATTCTATACGCTAATTCAGAAGAAAGAGATAAATTTATTGAGAAGATTATGCAAGATAGCAGCGTAAAAAATTTTGAAACATTATTAACAAAAAAAGATGGTTCAAAAATATCTGTAGCAATAAATGCCCAGTTAATTTACGATCGGAATGGGAATATGCAATATATTGGGGGAGTACTTCACGATATTACATTTTTGAAAAAAATAGAAAAAGCGCTAAGCCACAGACTAAAATTAGAAACTTTATATTCTGAAGTATCCGAACTTCTTATAAAAAAGCAAGATTATAAAAAGAGTATTCAAGAGGCGTTGAACATAATTGGCAGTAAAATGAATGTTAGTAGGGTGTTTGTATTTGAAGATAGTAATAACAAAAAACATACAAGCAATACTTTTGAATGGACTAATAAAAATGTTGAACCTCAGAAAGATAATTTGCAGCATATACCTTATTCTATAATTCCTTCTTTTCGCAAGATGTTGAAAAAAGATGGATTGATTGTATGTGCCAGCATAAAAGATTTACCCAAAGATATCTACGAATTTCTTGATTCTCAGAAAATTTATTCCATATTGGTTGTCCCACTTCTTATTAAAGATGAAATAAGCGGTTTTATTGGTTTTTGTGAAAGAGCTCAGGAAAGATATTGGCAAAAAGAAGAGATTACTTTATTGAAAAATATCGCAAATATCATAGCTAATTATTTAGAAAAAACTTATGCTGACCAAGAATTAAAAAACAGCGAAGAAAAATTCAGAGTAATTAGTTCTTCTGCTAACGATGCTGTGGTGATGGCTGATGAAAAAGGAATGGTTACATTTTGGAACAAGGCTGCTGAGGAGATCTTTGGCTATAAGTCAGAAGAGATAATGGGAAAAGATCTGCACGGAAAAATAGCTCCCAAGCGTTATAAAGAAGAGTATGAAAAGGGATGGGAGAAGTTTCGTCATACCGGAGAGGGGCAAGCTGTAGGTAAAACAACGGAATTGTATGCACTTCGTAGAAATGGCGAAGAATTTCCAGTAGAACTTTCTTTAGCCTCTGTGAAGCTGCAAGATAGATGGAATGCAATTGGTATAATTAGAGATATAACCAAAAGAAAAGAAAACGAAAAGAAAATAAAAGAACAAAATGAATCACTACTAAATGAGCTGGAAATTGCTGCTTCAGTACAGCAATATTTGCTTCCTAACTGGTTGGTCTATGAAAAAGAAATAATATTTTCTTCAGCCTATACACCTTCTTCTCAAGTGGGCGGCGATATTTTCGATATCAAACAGATTGGAGAAAGAAAATATGTGCTTTATGTGGGTGACATTTCTGGGCATGGAGTACAAGCAGCGCTTTTGATGACTGCCGTTCGCTCCACTATTTCTATGTTAATAAATTCTGAAAGAAAAGAGATAAAACCCTATAAAATAATCAACAAATTAAACAGAATAATCAGCAAAGAACTATTTCACCAGAATTATCTTACGATGATATTTACCATTATAGATCTGGAGAAAAACAAGATATCTTATTTGAATGCCGGCCATCCCCCTATTCTGAAATATAATATGCAGACCCAAAAAACAGAAATTTTACCAACTAAAGGTGGTATCCCAATTGGCTGGGATAAAGATTATAATTACAAAAAGGAAGAACAAGACAGTATAGAAATAAGTGAAACTAATCTTTATTTTCTATATACCGACGGTATTTTTGAATGCCAAGATAAAAAAAGGAATCAACTTGGTTTGCCTGGCTTTAGAAAATTTTTAGATAATAATATTGAAAATCCCAATGATTTTATAATCCCACATAAAATTAAACATAAGCTGATAGGTGAGGATTATGATGTCAGTTACGATGATTTTACCCTGGTATGTTTACGGAAATTACTACCGCAAGATAATGAAAAAAAATCATATCTTATCAGATCTTTAGTGGAAAATATTGATTCGGTTGCTATTAATTGCGAAAGTTTTATAAAAAATAAATTTAAAGATTCAGAATTTGCTGCTAAGGTAGAAATAGTTGTGGATGAATTCTTAAATATGGTGATAAAAAAAGGTTATGTTAACAAGGCTGAAAGCCTAATAATGCTACAATTGGAATCTAAAGACATCCTCAAGCTTACATTTTGGGATAAGGGAGAAGATTGGCAAATTCCACAAATTCAGCCGGATTCAGAAGAAATGGGATTTCAGCTGATACATTCTATCGCAAGTAAAATTGTTAGAAAACGGTTTGGCGAAATTAACGAAACAGTAATCGAGATACCCTATGGAAGAAAAGATTAAATTGCTATATATCGATGTACCCTTTGCCTGTGAAAAGGGTGGTGACAAAAGTAGAAGTAGATTTATTTGGAAAACCCTGAGCAATCAATTCCAATGCGACTTATTGCTTATTCGGCATTTTAAAGATTTGCAGAAAGAAGTAAAAAAACATATTGGCTACGAAAATCTTTATTTTCTGGAAACTACCAAATC